>JANQOS010000002.1 GCA_028285705.1 Altibacter sp. | reverse complement strand
ACATGCTACCAGTGATATGTACTGGGCGGAAGACCGTGTGGGAAGCGAAAGAATTAAAGGGGCTTATGCGTATAAAACACTATTGGATAAAGCCGGGATCATTGTTTTGGGAACCGATTTTCCTGTGGAAAAAGTAAACCCGATGCATACATTCTATGCAGCGGTGGCCCGAAAAGACCTGAAGAATTACCCCGAAGGAGGCTACCGTATGGAAGAAGCTTTATCCAGGGAAGAAACTTTAAAAGGAATGACGATCTGGGCAGCATATTCCAATTTTGAAGAGGATGAAAAGGGAAGTATTGAAGTAGGTAAATATGCAGATTTTACAGTTTTGGAAAAAGATATTATGACAATCCCTATCGACAGTATACCCAATATAAAAGTAAAGGCGACATTTATAGATGGTAAAAAGGTATATGGAGGAGAATAGTTATTTGTAAATGCAAACCTATTATTTACCTCCTTTTGCCTGCAGGTCCGCAATACAAAGAGGGTCCATTGCAGGAACCTGATTTAAACTTCTCAACATGGTTTCTACCTGATTTCGGTTACTACTTTCAAAATACATTAAGCATTCTTCTACTATACAATGTTTTAAATGTGCAGTATCCTCATGATCCGTATGGATATCGTCGTCCTGAATATTCACTAATCCCAGAATATGGCCAAATTCATGTTGTAAAGTAGTGGTTTCCAAAATAGTAAGATCAATATTGGGATTAGAGTTAACAAAATCTTTGATTGTTTTTTCATAAACAACTATCGATGTGTTTTGGTACGCGGTCCCCAGTGTTACTGTTGTATTGGTGTCGTTAGAGGAAGAACCGTTTGAGAAAAAAACATAAACCGCAATAGTATTGCCGGTTGTATACTTTGTCCTGTTTGTATTCTCAATATCTCTTATTTCTTCAAGACTGAATGGAGCTCCATCTGGCGAATCAATTACATTTTCGATAAAAGTGATATCTCCGGATTTATTGAGCCTTTCGTTCAAAAAACTTCTGAAGTTGGCGATCGTAGCATTTGTAGGCCTGTAAGTAGAAGCGAATACAAATTCAACCGTTAAATTTGTATAGATATCGTTAGACAACAGGTCTTCTGCAGAAGCACCCAGCTCCTTTCGGTTTTCCGCTTTGATGTCATCCACCACCGAAGCTTCATCATCTTTTTTACAGGAAGTAAGTCCTATAAAGACTAGTAAAATAAACAATAACTTGATACGGGGGTGCTTCATTTCTTAATTTGTATTTTTGGCAAAATTATTGTTAATGGTACAACATTCTACAATAATAGAAAATTCTGAATATATGAAAATACGATACTTGTTTTTAACGCTCTTTTTAACGATTTGTTTTTCTGTCACTGCACAAGTCGATTCCTTTCAGCAGGATATTATAGATTATCTCAATATTAATGGTACACCTCAACAATATGAAGGAGCATATGAAGAGATGTTCAATTTGCTGAAAAAACAGTTTGCTTCGGCAAATGTACCTGAAGAATTCTGGGTGAATTTATATCAGGGAAAAGAAAAAAGCGTAGATGAAGTCATTGCGTTTTTGACTTTTGCGTACCGAAAACATTTCACCCGGGAAGAAATTGCAGAGATGACAAAATTCTATGAAACCGAAGCTGCTCAAAAAATGGTTTTACAATCCGGAGACCTTTCTTCTGAAGAAAATGAAAAAATTACCGCTTTCTTCAATAGTGAAATTGGAAAAAAGATCGAAGAAAAGCGAGATGCACTTTCCGAAGATATTGCAGAGATCTCCGGACATTGGAGTCGTGACCTTTTTTCTGAAAAAATGAGCGCACTTGTTAAAGCAGGATATTTTACACAGCACTAATTCTCGCTAAGTAATCATAATTCTCTCCGCGTTCCAGTACTTCAAAGGACAAACTATTTGAAAGGCAGGCTTGTTCAAAAATTTGCTCATCCAGGTATAGACAATCAAAAGGCTCGCTGATTTCTTGCTTGTACCTTATAATAAATTCAAGTTCTCCGTAATAGCGATCTCCGGGAATCCAGATGCCGCCATCATCTCCTTCATCATACATATATTTCAGGTCGCTGGAATCAATAAGGATCTGCCCGGAAGGAGTTAGTAATGTCTTCAAATGCTGAAGATATTTCGCAACTTTTGAGATCTTCTGAAAGAGCCCCGAACCGTTCATCAACAGTAAAATAGTATCAAATTTCTCATTCTTTAATTCGAAGAAATCCATGTGCCTGGCATCTTTTACACCCCGAAGCCTACATACTTCAACCGCTCCTTTGGAAATATCGATTGCGGTAACTTGCAACCCCCTTTCCTGAAGATATAATGCATGACTTCCGGCACCACAACCTATATCGAGCACTTTACCCTTGGCCAATTGTAATGCTTTTTGTTCCATCTTAGGCATTTCAGTGAAATTCCGGAACATATAAGGTAAAGGCAAGACGTCTTCCTCACTTATATTGGTTTCGGTGATGATGTCCTCGGTATAATTTCCGTGGAAATAATCTAACAATGCCTTGCCTATGATGTCTTTCATTTACGTATTTTTGAAACATGGAGGAAACCCTGCAAAATCTCCCTCAGCGAGCCAAAGATACACATAACGAGAACAAAAAGTTCTTTGCCAGGCTGAAGAAAAAACCACCAAAACAACTCGATTCGTTAATGTTAGAATTGCATGAGGCCGAATTTGAACGTACCGATTGCCTTACATGCGCCAATTGCTGCAAAACGACAGGGCCTTTGTTTACAGACAGGGATGTGGAGCGAATATCAAAATATTTAAGAATGAAACCACAACAGTTCATTGAAAGCTATTTGCGTGTAGACGAAGACAATGATTATGTGCTGCAAAGTGTGCCCTGTACTTTCCTGGGAGATGATAACTATTGCAGTATTTACGAAGTACGGCCAAAAGCCTGTCGTGAATTTCCCCATACGGACAGAAGGAAATTCCAGCAGATATCAAACCTAACTTTGAAGAATGTCGCGATTTGCCCTGCGGCCTTTAATATTGTGGAAGAGATGAAAAAGCGATTGCTCTAATTTTTAGGGTACAACAGATATTTCTCACGCATTGCATCGTATTTTTCCAGGTCCCGAAGCCACGTCG
The DNA here is from genome assembly GCA_028285705.1 of Altibacter sp. Lineage (GTDB taxonomy): Bacteria > Bacteroidota > Bacteroidia > Flavobacteriales > Flavobacteriaceae > JANQOS01. The sequence continues at coordinate 196 of JANQOS010000002.1, read as the reverse complement.
CTCTGATTTCCCGGTAGGTATAACCTTGCTCAATTTGTTCTCGTAACTTTTTGGTTCCTGCAAGTTTGGTAAAGAAATCATTAAAAAAAGCAGGTTTTTTTCCGTAACTAACATAGGCTTCGATCAGCCATTCCAAATTTATTTTGTCAAGTTTTTTGGCTCCGCGAAGGTCCAATCCGTTGCATTGCTCTCCTTT
>JANQOS010000001.1 GCA_028285705.1 Altibacter sp. | reverse complement strand
GTTTTAATAATCCCTACGGTGCTTGCCCTACATGTGAAGGTTATGGTGATGTAATAGGAATCGACGAGGACCTGGTTGTTCCCAATACAGCTCTTTCTGTTTTTGAAAACGCTATCTTTCCATGGCGGGGTGAGAGTATGAGCTGGTATCGTGACCAATTGGTAAATAACGCTTATAAATTTGATTTTCCTATTCATAAGCCCTGGTTTGAACTTTCACAGGAACAAAAACAATTGGTTTGGGAAGGAAACAAATATTTCGAGGGGCTGAATAGTTTCTTTAGTTTCCTGGAATCAAAAAGCTATAAGATACAGAACCGGGTAATGTTATCACGCTACCGTGGAAAGACAAAATGCAGTGCTTGTCACGGCAGAAGACTACGCCCTGAAGCCGGTTATGTAAAAATTAATGGAAAAGCTATCCAGGAGTTGGTAGAACTTCCGCTCGATAAAGTGGCAGATTTCTTTACCAATTTAAAATTAACCGAATACGAACAAAAAGTTGCCAAACGGCTCTTACTTGAGATCAACAACCGCCTTTCATTCTTAATGGACGTAGGGTTAAGCTACCTTACCCTTAACCGGAAATCAAATACACTTTCGGGAGGAGAATCCCAACGGATCAATTTGGCTACTTCCCTGGGAAGTAGTTTGGTAGGTTCCATGTATATTCTTGACGAACCCAGCATTGGCCTGCACCCAAAGGATACAGAAAGGCTGATTGGCGTTTTAAAATCTCTACGTGATATAGGAAATACTGTCATTGTAGTTGAGCATGATGAAGATATTATGAAAGCTGCCGATGAGATAATAGACATAGGCCCCGAAGCAGGCACATTTGGTGGTGAAGTAGTAGCGACAGGCAGCTATGATGCAATTTTAAAATCCAATTCCCTAACCGCTAATTATCTTAACGGAACCCTGGAAATTGAAGTGCCTGCCAAACGCAGGAGTTGGAAAAATGCAATCGAAGTAAAAGGTGCACGGCATAACAACCTAAAAAATATAGACGTAACTTTTCCATTGGGAGTATTTACAGCTGTCACCGGAGTATCCGGAAGCGGAAAAAGTACTCTGGTCAAAAAGATCTTATATCCTGCAATGCTGAGAGAGATTGGAGGTTATGGTGAAAAACCCGGGCAGTTTACAGCCTTGGAAGGTGATTTCAGTACTATAAAAAGTATTGAGTTCATCGATCAAAACCCTATTGGGCGTTCCAGTCGTTCCAACCCGGTAACCTATATTAAGGCCTATGATGATATCCGAAACTTGTATGCTTCACAAAAACTTTCAGATATAAGAGGTTATAAAGCCAAACATTTCAGTTTTAATGTAGATGGCGGGCGTTGCGAGACCTGTAAAGGGGAAGGTGAAGTAACGATCGAAATGCAATTTATGGCAGATGTACATTTGGAATGTGATACCTGCAACGGAAAGCGTTTCAAAAAAGAAATTCTGGAAGTTACCTATGCCGATAAGAACATCAACGACCTGTTGACAATGACTGTAGACGAGGCCATTGCATTCTTTAAAGAAAATAATGTCACGAAGATTGTGAACAAACTACAACCCTTACAAGATGTTGGATTGGGCTACGTTCAATTAGGGCAAAGCTCCTCTACACTTTCAGGAGGGGAAGCGCAGCGTATCAAATTAGCTTCATTTTTGGTAAAAGGAATTACAAAAGAAAAAGCGCTTTTCATTTTTGATGAGCCAACAACCGGACTGCATTTCCATGATATTAAAAAACTATTGGCCTCTTTCTATGCTTTGCTCGACAAAGGACATACGGTCATTGTTGTAGAGCATAACCTGGACCTGATTAAATGTGCAGACCATATTATCGACCTTGGAATTGATGGCGGTGAAAATGGTGGACAGGTAGTTGAACAAGGTACACCGGAAGAAATCGTGAATAGTAGCGAATCCTACACAGCAGCTTATTTGAAGGAGAAAACCTAACACTCTTCATCTTTTTCATAATCAATCACTTACGTTTTTGGCACGTCCTTTGGTTTACTCTAACCAAATAGCGTAAGCCATACCGCTAATGTGTGGCATAACCCAAATACATTTTTATTATGAAAAAAGTAATTCTATTAGTAGCTGTATTCCTTATTGGAAGCGCTACGCAGGCTTTTTCTCAACGTAACCACAATGTAGTTACAAAACAGGGTAAAAAACATCGCTATTACAATTCGCAGGAAATTCGTTTTGTAGAAAATGGTGTTCTCTATTCTGTTAGTACAGATGGAACTTTTGATTTTGAAATTAGTAACGATTCCTATTTTTACAATTGGAACAGAAGAAACCATAATGTGGTCTATTATCCAAGTACTCCCGGAGCAGTGCAATACAAAAGAGGGAGACGCATATATCGTCCAAACATTAGTTTAGACCGGTTTGGAAGAGTACGCTCGGTAGGTTCAACATATATTACCTATAAGCGTAACGGAAAAGTAAGATCTATTGGAAGTATCTCTTTACAATACAGAAGAGGAAGGTTGGTACAAGCAGGTAATATGCTTATTAAGTATAACCGTTTTGGAAAGATAAAGGGTACTCACGGACATGTTAATCGCTACAATAAAAAATATTGGCACGATGATTGGTATATACATTATGAGTATGATTGCGAACAAGAAGATGTGTATGAAGAATGGGGCAATCGTAAACGAAAAAGAAATATTTAATAATAGTTTTTTGGTTGGTTAGTTTAAAATCCGTCGCGCCGGTAAAATGGTACGGCGGATTTTTCTTTTGGAATCCCTCAAATTCTAATATTAATGTAATTATACTGAAAATCAATTATTTACATTTTTGGCACGGTCGTTGTTTTATAAAAGGGTGTACAGAGCTGACCAAAAAGATAAAGCAAGTACAACCTAAATTTTAACATTATGAAAAAAGTAACAGCATTAGTAATCACCATTCTTTTAATGGGCTTTACAAACAATACAGCCGCTTCAATTTCTGAAGGGCCTTCTAACTATACTTATGATGGCTCTGCATACATATTTGTAGAAGGTGGTGTAGAATTTTCGGTATTTCCGGATGGTCAGTTCGATTTTGTGTATTTAGGTCACGATAGAAACGGAAATGTGAACGTGAATATCAATACCCCTAGTGTGAGTATAAACTTTAACTCGGGATATGATTACGATACCTATGTACAGTACGATGATTATGGTGCCGTTATTCAGGTAGAGAATGTAGAGATCTACTACGATGAGTATGGGCGTATCATTCAGGCAGGAAATACAGAGATCCGTTACAATGACAGACGTATTGTTCGAGTAGGTGGATTACGGGTCTTCTATAATCACTATGGATATTTCTCGCATTGTACAGGTTATATAAATCTTTGGACCCCACGATATATTTACCGTCCATGGCACGTATATTATGTGCGTCCGTTTTACTCAAGTTGTATAGTATATGACTATCCGTACAGAAGATATTATACTCCATACCGTTATAGCTATTACCATCACAGACGGTATTATACGAATAGACATCGTGTAGCTTACGCGAATGGAAGAAGAAGTTTCCACAGACCCGGAAGTCGTGTACATTACAAAGATGGCCGTGTTGCGAAAAGAAGAGATTATAACCCAAATCGTAGAAACACTTTTGCAACTGCAAATCCAAGAAGAGATAAAAGCAGCTCCAAAATTGGTAATTCCAGGGGAATTGCCAAGAGGGACAAGGGCATTTCAAGAAATGGAAAATCTAACTCGCGAGGTATCGCTAAGAGCAGTGGTAAATATACCAATACTACAGCCTCAAGAGGAAATGCTAAAAAAGGCAATACAATTTCCAATAACAGAGGTAAGCCAAATACTTCCCGTGGTATTACAAAAAACAGAAGTAGCAAAAAAGTCTCTAATAATAAGGGCAGGGTATCTACTTCACGTGGTATTGCCAAAAGAACCAAACCGAAGGTTTCTTCGCAAAGAAGTGTAGCTTCAAAGGGAAATTCGGTAAAAAGGTCTCAACAGAAAAAAAGAACATCGGTATCAAACAGGACTACGCCCAGAAAGCAGGTAGCTAAACGTAGTAACGTGTCGAGATCTTCTTCGGGAACCAGAAAAGGGAATTCCAACTCCCGAGGTTCATCTTCCAGAAGTCGAAGAGGAATGTAAAAAAGTTTTTGGTTGGTTAGTTAGAAACCCTCGTAAGGCACTATGCCTGGCGGGGGTTTCGCTTTTGTGATCATAGTTCTTTGATCAAATTTGCCATTTTCAAGGTGAGCTCACTCCTACTATACTTCTCAATTTTTGAAGAAACTTCAGTAAGTGAACCATTGGTGTATTTTGTATAATACGTGAGAATTTGTTCTTTTAGTTCTTTTTTGTCACCATAGCCAAAATAGTTTCCACTATTTGTTTCAGAAATAATTTCTGAAATATCACTGCCCTGAGGTCCCAAGGCTACAATTGGACGTTTCGCAGCTAAATACTCGAATAACTTACCCGGAATTATAGAGCGGGTTTCCGGACGGTCCATTTCTACCAATAATAATATTTGGGCATTTTGCTGCAGTTGTATTGCTTCGGAATGTGCTACATATCCTATCAGTTCTAAGTTATCATACAACCCGAATTTTTGGATACTGTCTATTACATCCTCACTCACAGCTCCTGCGAACTTCAGTAGCAAGTCATTTTTAAAGGCAATATTTTCTGAAGCAATCTCAGACAGTACTTCCCACAATACCTTTGGATTGCGTTCACTTAATAAGGACCCAATATGAGCAAGAGAGAATTTCTCGTCTAAGGTCGGTACAACTTCTTTGGAAATTTCGTAACCATTTGTAATTACCTCAACAGGTGTATTGGTTATTAACGTAAACTCTTTTTTTGTTGTAGGGCTGGTCACCACTATGGCATCTGTTCCATTAAGCACCTGAGCTTCCAGCGCTTTGTGTTTTATTTTGGAGCGTTCTGTAAGTCGCAATGAATCATGGTAATGAATTGTGGTCCATGGGTCCCTAAAATCTGCAACCCATTTAATTTCCATTAGCTGTTTTAAGTGCAACCCGATAAGATGTAAGCTGTGTGGTGGGCCCGTGGTAATAATTGCATCTACAGGGTTTTTAAGAAGATAATTATGCAAAAAGTTTACAGAAGGTTTTACCCAGCCTACACGTGCATCCGGTATAAAGTAATTACCCCGAATGTATAATAACAGTTTTTCGGAAAGAGAAGGTTTTTTTTTGGTAATTATTCCGCTACTTATTTGTTTGGTTTTCTTTTTAAATAGAAAACCGGCAAACCGGTAGGGTTCTTTAATAGGAAGTTTCAGGATTTCAATACCGGAAGGTACTTCATCCAGAAAGCTTTTGTCTTCTAAAGGATAATACGGATCTTCCGGAATATATACTACAGGGTCTATTCCAAACTCCCGAAAATATTTTACAAAATTTAGCCAGCGTTGTACTCCGGGGCCTCCCGCCGGTGGCCAATAATAGGTAATAATAAGTACACGCTTCATCCGTATTAAGTTTTAGCTTCTGTTCTTCTGTCCCGGTACCTATAAAAAATCACTCCTGCTACAACCAATAGTAAGAGGATGCTACTCACCAAACTAATAGTGCTCCCTGTTTTCACAACAGGAGGTTCAAACTTAAATTCAATTTTGTTATTGCCCGGTGGAATTGGAATCGCCCGAAGTACATAATTCACTCTAATGTATTCTGCCGGTTCGTCATTGATATAAGCATTCCAGCCTTTCGGGTAATATACTTCAGAAAACACAGCCAGCTGTGCTGTTTTTGTAGAAGCTTCATATACTATATGGTTAGGTTGTTGCTGTACCAGCTCAATAGTAGCGGTAGAATCTCTTTCAATCTTTTCGAGCGGAATTTTATCCAGAAAGTCCTTATGAATTACTGCCGTTTTTTTGGTGTTTAAACTATCCAAGAACCTGATCTCTTCATCTGCATTTTCCGCCAGCATCACATTTTCAACAAACCATACATTACCATTGGCGTATGGATTACGTTGTGCCACAGCGCCTCCGTTTTTTCCTTGCGTAATGATATAGCGGACATTCATCATATTTAAGATCCCAATGTCTCCCTGGCTCAGGTAGAACTCATCTATATCTTGCATTCTACCCGGTTTGGCTGCGTGGTATCCTCCTAACGCATTATGGTAGTAGCTGGCCCTTCCACTGGTAAATGGGTTGGTTGTAGCATCATACACTCTAAAATGTTCGTCATCCTCCAGGATCTGAATATCCGCTCCGTTTTTTTGAAAAGGTGCATCTACCAGTCTGGCAGATACAAAATTATCGTTATTTACATAGCGTTTATTTACACTTACCAGATCAATTACAACCAATAGAACCAATACAACTATGGTAGCCGTTTCTTTTATCTTTGCCCGCATAAAGAACCACAGTGTCCCGGCAGTTAAGAGTACAAAAACCAAAGAACGAATCGTATCCATTGTCATTACATGTATTCTGTCTTCGCGGACAGCTTCAATGAACGGAAGCCCCAGTTCTTCAATAAAAAACTTATCATACGGACTGGCAAAATCAAATAGTGTTGACTTAAACAGAATAAAAATTATAGCAATCCCACCGGTGATCCCGGTTGCATATAGTAGCGCCTTCTTTTTAGCCTCTTCTTTTTCAAAATTGCTGAAAAATTGGTGTAAGCCAACTACAGCTAAGATTGGCAGTACTAATTCTATTATCACCTGAATAGATGAAACCGCTCTAAATTTGTTGTACAGGGGAACATAGTCAATAAAAAATTCGGTTAAAAAACTGAAATTTTTGCCCCAGGATAAAAGCAAGCTCAATAAAAAAGCCGCGGTAACCCACCATTTTAACCTCCCTTTCACTAAAAATAAAGCTAATAACGCCAGGAAAATGACTACAGCTCCAATATAAGCAGGAGCAGCTACAATAGGCTGATCTCCCCAATAAACGGGTACCTGATTCAGTATTTGATTAGCATCCTGAGGGGAAGCCCCTATACGGAGCAGGGCATCAATCGTTTCAGAATCTTCGGGAAGCGGATCACTGGAGCCTCCACCCATAAAACGAGGAATAAACAAATTAAAACTTTCCAGTTTTCCATAACTATATTCTGTGATATAATCATAGTCAAGTCCGGTAGTTTCTGTTTTTGGAGTCCCGTCAGGGTTAATCGTCAATTCTGTTTTACCACGTGTGGATGCATCGGCATATTCCTTAGTTGCCAAGATATTGGTAGCATTCAGGCCTACTGCAATGAGCGCTCCCAAGGCCATTATTGCAACAGACTTGAAAAAATGTGGTAATAGTCCTTTTTTAAATGCATCTATGAGATATACTATCCCAATTATAAGCACTAGCAGCAAAAGATAATAGGTCATCTGGAAATGGTTTGCAACCAGTTCCAAAGCAAGTGCTACTGTTGTAAGGATAAATCCATAAGCATATTTCCCCCGAAAAGTGAGTATAATTCCACTCAATACCAAAGGCATATAAGCAATTGCATGTGCTTTTGCATTATGTCCTACCCCCAGAATAATAATAAGGTAGGTAGAAAAACCAAAAGCCAGTGCTCCAAGAAAGGCCAATTTATAATTAACTTTCAATACCAAAAAGAGAATATAAATCCCTATGAAATACAAGAAGAGATAATCAGCCGGGCGTGGTAAAAATCGTAAAGTGAGGTCTAGTTTTTTTATGTAATTATGAGGATACCTGGCTCCCAGTTGATACGTAGGCATCCCACCAAAAGCAGCATCTGTCCAGTAGGTTTCTTCTCCTGTGGCTTCACGGAAATCATTCTGCTGTTTTGCCATACCCGTATACTGGACAATATCACTTTGAAAGATCTTTTTTCCTTGCAATACCGGACTAAAATAAGCCAATGAAGCAATTATAAATAATAGAAGAACAACTAGGTGTGGAAGAAAACCTTTAATTAAACGCTGCATAGATTAAAGTGAATTATGAAGTTTGAAAATTAATCAATTTCTTCGTAATCCACATACTCACCAACAGTAGACTTGGTTTTATTTTTTGCAGAGGGCATTTTATCGATACTTATACTACCTTCTTTTTGTGCTTTGTGAGATTGATGTGAAGCGTTACCAAAGGCTTGTTCAAACTTCTGCCCGGCTTTCTTAGCAAGATACCGCATAAAATAAGGAGTTAAAAGTTTTACAAGAAACTTTAACCCGTAATATACCAGAAGGATGATTAATAACGTTTTTAAAAATGTCATCATAGTAATAGTAATCTTTGTCAAAAGTACAAATTGAAGCAGAAAAAGACGAAAATCAACTATTAAATAAATGATAAAATCTTATATCTTTGAACTAAACTCAATAATCTATGAATACCCGAAACTGCCTCCTGTTTTTTCTTCTTCTATTCCCTCTAATATATGTTTCGGCTCAATACACGGACGAACTGAATTCTAACAGGCCCGGCGCTTCTCAAGGTGCGTTTTCGGTTGGAACAAATGTACTCCAGTTTGAAGGCGGTATAAGTATAGGAAAAGAAAAGCATAGCCTTCTACAAACTGAAACCAGTGCTTTTATATTGGATTATAGTGTACGTTATGGTTTTTTGAAAGAAGAGTTAGAGGTGAGTTTGATCGGGGAATATCAATCGAACACAAACAAACTTCTTCAGTTTTCTCCGGTTGAAGAACGAAAAGTAAGTAACTTTAGAAGCAATACTTTAGGCGCCAAGTATTTAATCTATGATCCGTACCGGAAAATGGAGCAAGAAGGCCCAAATTTATATAGTTGGAAGGCGAATTTCAAGTTTCAATGGAAAGATCTAATTCCGGCAGTTGCAGTCTATGCCGGGGCTAATTTTGATTTTACTGAAAACCCCATAGATAAACTTACAAATCCTTTTTCAACTTCTTTGGATGATTTGACCATTAGTCCTAAGGTAGTCCTGTCTACACAAAACAATTGGGTTGGAGGTTTTGTATTTGTAACCAATATCATTGTTGATAGGGTAACTACAGATGAGCCTTTATATTCTTACGTACTAACTTTAACTCATACTCCAACAGACTGGTTTTCTGTATTTGTAGAAAATCAAGGTATTAAAAGTGATTTTTATGCGGACCAGCTATTTAGAGGTGGAGTTGCTATTCTTATCAACGAAAATTTTCATGTTGACGGATCTGTAATCGTTAATTTTAAAGATACTCCTTCCCGCCTCTATGGAAGAATTGGAGCCGCCTATCGTTTTGATATGCACAATACAGATGAGTACATTGAAGAAAAAGGAAAGGCAGGGCGTGAAAACAGAAAACAAAGAAAAGGAAAGGCAAAAGAGAAAAAAGAAAAGAAAAAGAAAAAAAAGAACAAACGAAAAGATGGTTTTGAAGATGATGGCGGTGAAGACGGTGGCACTGGCGGTTTTTAGCAGATTAGCGTATGATTAAAGTAATACAAGTAACCAACAAAAAAGAATTAAAACAGTTTGTAACCTTTCCGTTTCAACTGTATAAAGGTTGTAAATACTGGGTTCCCCCATTAATTAAAGACGAAATGGAAACCCTGGACGCTTCAAAGAACCCGGTCTTCAAAAATGCCGATGCCTCTTATTATTTAGCTTATAAAGATGGAAAAATAGCAGGCAGGATTGCAGTTATTGTAAATCATTTAGAGGTAAAAGAAATAGGAAAGAAAAAAGTTCGCTTTGGCTGGTTGGACATGATAGACGATATTGAAGTCACCAAAGCATTGCTCGAAGAGGCTTTTGAAGCAGGCAGAGCCAATAACCTGGAGTATGTAGAGGGCCCTGTAGGTTTTTCCAATATGGAAAAA
>JANQOS010000153.1 GCA_028285705.1 Altibacter sp. | reverse complement strand
AATTAAGTGCTAAAATTACAAGAAAAATTAGGATGGTCGCATATTAAAGTATCAATTATTATTTGAATCACCTCATAAATTACTTTTTAAAAAAGCGTTATCTTTCAAAATTCTCCGTAAAAAATTTGGAAAAACATCACTAACCAATAATCCATGAACAATAACAGCACTATTCCTGCAAACGGACTCAAAGGTTTAAAAGAGAATTGGCGAAGTGATCTTTCGGCTGCTATAAGTGTCTCGTTAGTAGCGTTACCGCTTGCTTTGGGAATCGCAGTAGCATCAGAAGTGGCACCTATGGCGGGAATTCTTTCTGCAATTATAGGTGGTGTAGTGACCACCTTTTTTAGAGGAGGTCACTTAGCGATTAATGGTCCGGCAGCCGGTCTAATTGCGGTCATTCTCGGTGGCCTTGTGGCTTTAGAAGGAAATATCAACTACGTTTTGGCAGCTATTGTAATATCCGGAGGAATTCAGGTTATACTTGGATTTCTCAAAATGGGGCGTTTTGCGAAGATGTTACCGTCTTCGGTTCTTCATGGAATATTGGCCGCAATTGGTGTTATCATCTTTGCCAAGCAGGCACACTTTGCTTTGGGAACAACATCAGACGCCGATACCACCATTGGTACCTTACTTGATGTTTTTTATAAGCTTCCGGAAGCTAACCCTTTTGTCTTTTCAGTGGCATTGGTTGGAATTTTAGTACTTGTTTTCTATAAAAAAATCAAACGCAAGTTTATACGTATCATCCCGGCTCCCATGTGGGTTCTATTATTGGCCTTGCCATTTGTATTTGGATTCGATTTTTTCACCGAACATAGTATTTCTCTTTTTGGAAATACCTACGTTGTTGGCCCCGAATTACTTATTGATATTCCCGATAATCCTTTGGATAGTATTATGCACCCCGACTTTGGAATGGTTGCAACATTTCCTTTTTGGCTCACCGTACTATCTATAACAATGATTGCTTCGGTAGAGACCTTAGCCAGTGCACGTGCTGTGGATAAGCTCGACCCCTATAAGCGGACTACCAACTTAAATAAGGACTTAGTTGGTGTTGGGCTAAGTACAATGGTTTCAGGTGCTTTAGGAGGGCTTCCGATCATTACGGTAATTGTGAGAAGTACAGTGAACGTAAATAGCAATGCGAAAACTAAATGGTCGAACCTATATCACGGAATTTTCCTGATTCTTTTTGTTCTTATATTGGCCCCGGTCTTAAAAAGTGTCCCTTTAGCGGCTTTAGCGGCAATATTAGTGCATACAGGATTTAAGTTGGCATCTCCAAAAGTATTCAAACATGCTTACGATCAGGGTGTTGAGCAATTGTTGTTTCTTTCTTCTACCCTTATAATTACACTATTTACTGATTTGCTTTACGGAATTGTAGGTGGTATTTTGGTCACTCTTATACTTCATATGTTGTTGGCTAAGGCAGGTTTTTTACGTTTCTTTAAGATGATTTACAGGTCCGGGTCGAAAGTATACCACCTGGAAAACGGTACTTACGATGTAAAATTGAAAGGGATCGCCAATTTTCTATATGCTCTAAAACTAGACAAATTACTCATGGAGATTCCCAATGGTTCAACCGTGAATATCGATATGTCCCAAACACGGCTTGTAGACCTATCAATAATGGAGAGCCTCATCGAATTTAAACGTATTCAAGATAACGACGGTGGAGATGTAAAGTTAACCGGCTTAGATCAACACGTGGCTTCTAGCAGTCATAATCGTGCCTTGAAAATTGTAACAGGGCGTATAAAAAAGCGAATCACTGAACGCCAGATACGCTTGCAAAAATTAGCTATTACCAACGGGTGGTCATTTGAACCAGAAGTAGATTGGAATACTTCGTACCTGAGAAATTTTCGTTTCTTCGATTCACGCCCTATTGAAATGAAAAGTAATTCGCTTAAAGGGTTAGATATAGAAAATAATGCTCACTGGGAGATTGCAGATATTGTATTCGACGAAGGTGCAATGCTCGCCCTGGAGGTATATCAAACCACTGTGCAGGTGGTTCGGCTTCCTGCACCGGTACCAAGATTTATTATTGACAAGGAAGGGTTGTTTGATAAAATTTTTAATAAAGTCAAGGTGCTTTCAGGATCAAATGGTGACATCAACTTTAAAAAACACGCTGGTTTCTCTGGTAAGTTTCTGTTAAGTGGCGACAATGAAGAAGCCATTCGAGAATTTTTCACAGATGACCTTATACGTTTTCTGGAGGAAAATGAAATTCACCACATAGAAAGTAATGGTGAAGCTTTGATGATCTTTAAATATCTTCATATTGCACGTACCGATGAAGTAAAGAACATGCTTTCCTTTGCTCACAATTTATTAAAACATATGAAGTTAAAAGAGCTTTCCTGAAGAGGCCAGGGCATCATGTTTAACAATAATTGTTCCTGTCTCTTAGATAAATACATATGGAGACCCCGGAATTAAAGGGCTTTTCAGTTTCATTATATCTTTCTTAATAAACCCTTAACAAGCATTTACATTTGCAACAGTTTTAGTATTTTGCGGCCTTATGCAATTATTCCTTATAGAAGCTGGAAATTTTAAATTGGACGGAGGCGCAATGTTTGGTGTTGTTCCAAAGTCATTATGGTCCAGAACCAATCCGGCGGACACTAACAATATGATAGATATTGCCGCTCGCTGTTTACTCATTGAACAGGGAAACCGACTTACACTTATTGATACAGGAATGGGTAATAAGCAAAGTGATAAATTTTTTGGATATTATTATCCTTGGGGTGAACACAATATGGATGACTCATTAAAAAAACACGGCTTTCACCGAGATGATATTACAGATGTGTTCATGACACACCTTCATTTTGACCATTGTGGAGGAAGTGTCCAATGGAATAAGGATCGTACCGGTTATGAACCTGCATTCAGGAATGCTACTTTCTGGAGTAATGAGAATCACTGGATGTGGGCAACCCAACCCAACCGAAGAGAAAAAGCTTCATTTCTAAAGGAAAATATTCTTCCAATGGAAGAAAGCGGTCAATTGAAATTTGTGACTAAGCCAAAAACAGACTTTACAGAAGCTAAAGAACTTGATTTTGGTATTCTCTTTGTAGATGGCCATACAGAAAAACAAATGATTCCCCATATAGAATACAAAGGAAAAACCATTGTTTTTATGGCAGACCTGCTTCCAACAGCAGGGCATTTACCTGTTCCTTTTATTATGGGATACGATACCCGGCCTTTGTTAACTTTGCCAGAAAAGGAAAAGTTTTTAAAGGCTGCTGCAGATAATAACTATTACTTATTTTTAGAGCATGATGCTCATAACCAGATAATTACAGTAAAGCATACTGAAAAGGGCGTACGCCTGGATTCATGCTTCACATTTGATGAACTTTTTAATTAATATGTACAGATGAAAATTTTAAAAAATTCTTTGTTGGCTGTAACTACAGCTTTATTGTTGGCGAGCTGCGGAAGTAGTGTTGCGCCCATTGTTTCAACACCTATTGAGAATATAGATGTCTTACCCATTAAGGCGGCTCCTCTTACCGATGAGCAATACAAAACCTGGGGTGCGGCCGATCTGTTGACCGATACAATTCCGGGGATGAGCGTAAATAAAGCTTATGCCGAGATCTTAAACAACCGAAAAGGCCAAAAAGTGATCGTAGGTGTTATCGATAGCGGTATTGATGTTGAGCATGAAGACCTTAAAGATATCATTTGGGTCAATAAAGATGAAGTGCCCGGAAATGGAAAAGATGATGATAACAATGGATATATAGATGACATTCATGGATGGAACTTCCTGGGAGATATCGTCGCTGAAAACATGGAATATGTCCGGTACCTGAAAAAACTCGGGCCAAAATTCGAAGGAAAGACAGAAGCTTCTGTAAGTTCGGTAGACCGTGCAGACTTCGAATTATACAAAAAAGCAAAGGCCGAATACGATAAAGACTATCAGGATGCAAATGCTTCAAAAGCACGTTATACAGAGATACTATCACAGCTAAAACCGGCTCATGCCGCTTTCTCCAAAAAATTGGGTAAGGAAAATTATACCAAAGAAGAGCTTGCAGCAATTCAAAACCCTACTGCAGATGAGCAGCAGCAAATCGGAATACTTACCCAAATGCTTAATTTTGGAGATTCTGTGCCTGAAGTAATAACACAATTAGGTGATGGAATTGATTATTTTGAAGGAAGAATCGATACACATTTCAATATTGAAAAAGACTTCAGAAGTGTCTTGGGAGATAATCCGGATGACATCAATGACCGCTCTTACGGAAATGGAGATGTAGACGGCCCGGATCCTAAAAAAGAGGATGCGCGTCACGGAACACACGTTGCAGGTATAATTGCTGCTCAAAGAAATAATGGAATTGGAATGAACGGTGTTGCAACCAATGTAGAAATAATGGTAGTTCGTGCCGTTCCTGATGGAGATGAATACGACAAAGATATAGCCCTGGCAATTCGCTATGCCGTAGATAATGGTGCTAAAGTGATCAATACCAGCTTTGGTAAGTATTATTCTCCACACCCCGAATGGGTTTGGGATGCTATTGAATATGCATCTCAAAAGGATGTATTGATCGTTAATGCCGCTGGAAATGAAGGGTTAAACCTAGACACGATCCAGGTATATCCTAATGATCAAAAAGGAACAGGTGCCGAAGTAGGTGACACATTCATCACGATAGGAGCGCTTAATTATAAATATGGCGGTGAAATGATCGCAAGCTTTTCCAATTATGGAAAATCGAATGTAGATGCATTTGCTCCCGGAGTAAAGATTTGGTCTACAACACCTTTGAATACGTATGAATACCTTCAGGGGACCTCGATGGCTGCTCCGGCAGTTAGTGGTATTGCCGCATTAATTCGTTCTTATTATCCAAAACTTTCTGCAAAGCAGGTCAAGGAGATCTTAATAAACAGCGGATTATCATCAAAAACACCGGTAGTGTTAGGTGGAGATCCTTCAAACACAGACAATTTCACAAATATTTCTAAAGGAGGAAAAATGGTGAATTTATATAATGCCATTATAATGGCAGATAAAATGTCTCGATAATGAAACGGTTTCTTGGATGTTTGTTGACCCTTTTAATAGTCGCTTCCGCGATGGGTCAAAACACGAATGGGTACTGGCAGCAAAAGGTCGATTATAAGATGGAGATCGATATGGATGTTAATACCTATCAATATAAAGGTAAGCAGGAGCTAACATATACAAATAACTCTCCGGATACATTGAACAGGGTCTTTTATCATTTGTATTTCAATGCATTTCAGCCGGGAAGTGAAATGGATGTTCGTTCTCGTACCATTACAGATCCTGATGGTCGTGTTGCGGACCGTATATCAAAATTAACTCCTGCGGAAATTGGATACATAAAGCCCACACTATTAACACAAGATGGTGCCAATGTAACATATGAAGTAGTAGGAACTGTTTTGGAAGTAGTGTTAAACAAGCCTGTCCTTCCGGGGCAAAGCACCGTCTTCAATATGGATTGGGATGCACAGGTGCCATTGCAAATTCGCAGAAGCGGCCGTAACAATGCAGAAGGTGTTGCCTTGTCCATGACACAATGGTATCCAAAATTAGCTGAATATGATTTTGAAGGATGGCATGCAGATCCATATATAGGTCGTGAGTTTCATAGTGTTTGGGGAGACTTTGATGTAAAGATCACTATTGATGAGAATTACACGATTGGTGGATCCGGATATTTACAAAATCCATCCGAAATTGGCCATGGATATCAAATGCCGGGGCAAAAAACCATGAAGCCTAAAAAAGGAAAATATACCTGGCATTTTGTGGCTCCCGATGTTCATGATTTTGCCTGGGCCGCAGATAACAATTATGTCCATGACGTATATAAAGGACCCAATGGTGTTGACCTGCATTTTTTCTATAAAAACAACCCTGAGATCATTGAGAACTGGAAAAACTTACAGCCAAAAACAGCTGAGTTATTGAAATATTTTAATGAAAATATTGGCCCCTATCCTTATAAGCAGTATTCAGTAATTCAAGGAGGCGATGGTGGAATGGAGTATGCAATGTGTACACTAATTACCGGAGAGCGTAATTTTGAAAGTCTTGTTGGTGTAACTGCTCATGAATTGGCACATTCCTGGTTTCAGTTTTTATTAGCTACTAACGAAGCAAAGCATGAATGGATGGACGAAGGGTTTACATCCTATATTTCAGATATGGCTATGGATGTTGTTATGAATCAAAATAATCCGAATCCTCATTCGGGTTCGTACAGGGGATATATCTTTTTAGCGAAAAGCGGTAAAGAGCATCCTCAATCAACTCACGCGGACCGCTATTCAAGTAGCCTTAGCTATGGTATTTCCGCCTATAGTAAAGGGGCGGTCTTCTTGGCCCAATTAGGATACGTAATTGGAGAAGACAATTTGAAAAAAACACTGAAGCGATATTTTCAAGAATGGAAGTTTAAACATCCAACCCCCAATGATTTTATTCGTGTCGCTGAAAAGGTTTCCGGCTTTGAGCTGGATTGGTATTTAACGGACTGGACGCAAACTACCAACTCCATTGACTACGGAATAAAAAGTGTTGCAGAAGAAAATGGAGCTACCAAAGTAACTTTAGAGCGCATTGGTTTAATGCCAATGCCTATTGACCTCTATGTTACCTACGAAGATGGAACTCAAGAATCCTTTTATATTCCATTACAAATGGCCAGAGCGGAAAAACCAAACCCGTTTCCTGCGATCCCTCGACATGTATTGAAGGACTGGGCATGGTCATATCCTACCTATGAATTTGAAATTACCAATGGTAAAAAAGTAAAAAATATGATGATAGATGCCACAACCTTAATGGCAGATATCAACCCGGAGAACAATAGCTACGGGATGGAGTAGTAATCTGGACTAATTTCTATAATGAAAGCCCGCTTTAATTAAAGCGGGCTTTCTTATGAAGTATTGTTGTATTTTTACCTTATGAGTCTTCGTTTTCCAAAACAAGAGAAGCTTAAAAGCAGAAAAACTATCGAAGCCCTGTTTCTGGAGGGGAAATCAATATCAAAATTCCCGGTAAAGGTCTTTTATCTTCCTATAGATAACAGTGAAGTTTCTAAAGCCGCATTTGCTGTTCCTAAGCGAAGTTTTAGGCAGGCTGTAACTCGTAATCGTGTTAAAAGACAGCTTCGGGAATCATATAGGCTTCATAAACAAATGTTAACAGCTAATAACGGTCCAAGTTTTGCGTTGTTATTTTTATATATTAGTAAAGATGAACCGCGGTATGATTCATTAGAAAGCTCTATGAAAGCACTGCTTAAAAGTATACGGGATGAAATTTGTTAGCGCATTGTTGTTTTTATTTTTTTTAGCTTGTGGGCAATCAGGTGATACAGGGAATTTTGAAGTCGCTGAAAGCAAAATGGGAAATTTTGAACCCGAAGCCGATTATATAGAGGAAACGATCGTTGCTGAAAAAAACGAGGCACCTGAACAAAAAATAATTAAAACGGCCCGTTTGGCTTTTGAAACACAAAAACCGGACGAAACCCATCAAAAAATCCTTCAGCTCGCCCAAGAATACAAAGGGATCATTCAAAATGACAACAGCGGAAAAGGCTACAATCGTATTTTTAGAAATATGACCGTCCGTGTGCCTTCAGAAAATTTTCAAAAATTCATCGATGCTATCTCCGAGGGAGTGGATTACTTCGACCAACGTGATATTTCCCGCCAGGATGTTACAGAAGAATTTGTAGACCTTGAAGCTCGTTTAAAGGCAAAACGGGAATTGGAAAAAAGATATCTTGAACTATTGAGCCAGGCTAAAAATGTAAAAGAAATGCTGGAAATTGAGCGGGAACTGTCCAATATCCGTGAAGAAATTGAAGCAAAGCAGGGGCGTTTGCAATATCTGCAGAACCGTGTCTCTATGAGTACTGTGAACATAGAGTTTTATAAACTTACTTCAGAAACCGGAATTACGCAATCTTACGGTCAAAAAATGCTCAATTCTCTAAAAGGGGGATGGGATGGGATCTCAATTTTCTTTCTGGGGTTACTTTACCTGTGGCCATTGTTCTTAATAGCAATTGTAGCTATCATTGTAATTCGTAGGTTGTTGAAAAAAAGAAGAAATAAAAAATTATGAAAAAGAAAATTATCATACCTGTTCTTGCTGTTGGGATATTGGTCTCTACAGCAAGTTTTAAAAGCGATTTCTTTGAAATCGCCAAACAAATAGAAATCTTTACTACCCTTTTTAAGGAACTAAATATGAACTATGTAGACGAGGTTACTCCTGCAGCTTTAATGGATAAGGCAATAAAAGGGATGCTTGAAGACCTGGACCCGTATACCATGTATTGGAATGAACAGGCGGTGGAAGACGCTCGTATCAATAACTCGGGAATCTATACCGGAATTGGTGCTTCCGCCCGGTCCGAAAAAGATAAAATTGTAATTGTTGAACCTTATAAGGATTATCCGGCAGATAAAGCAGGATTAAAGGCAGGAGATGAAATTATTAAAATAGGCTCTGTGCGAATTGCTGACTTTGAAGATGATGCAGGTGAATTACTAAAAGGCGCTCCGGGGTCTGAAATTGAAGTAACCTATGTTCGCCAGGGGAAAAGAAATACAACCACCTTAACACGTTCTTCTGTAGATGTACATGCAGTTCCATTTTATAAATTGATCAACAATTACATTGGTTACATTGTATTGTCAAAGTTTAACCGCAAAACAACTGTTGAAACCAAAGCGGCACTTGAAGACTTAAAGTCGCAAGGAGCTAAAAAGATCATTTTGGATCTTCGGGGTAATCCGGGTGGTTTGTTAAACGAAGCTATTGGTGTTGTCAACCTTTTTGTTCCAAAAGGAGAAGTAATAACAACTACAAAATCGGTTATTGAGAAATACAACAAGACCTATAAAACAACCAAGGACCCTATTGATACTGAAATTCCTTTAGTGGTTTTGGTCAATGGAAGAAGTGCTTCGGCAAGTGAAATTGTGTCTGGTGGTTTGCAGGACCTGGATCGTGCCGTAATTGTAGGAGCCCGTAGTTTTGGAAAGGGGCTGGTTCAGCGTCCTAAAAAACTTACTTACGGAACCCAATTAAAAGTAACCATCTCACGCTACTATACACCTAGCGGACGATGTATACAGGCGTTGGATTATTGGAATCGTGATGAGAACGGAGATCCTGTTCGGGTAGACTCTAAGGAGTACAACAAATTTAAAACCAAAGGAGGAAGAACGGTTTATGATGGTGGAGGAATTTTACCTGATATAGAGTTAGAAACTGCTGCATTTAGCCCTATTACTACAGCTTTACTGAAAGACAATGTAATTTTTGATTATGCAACGCAGTATTACTATAGCCACAAAATGAACGATTGGAAGAATTTTAGTTTTACTGATGCCGATTTCCAGGATTTTATACAATTTCTGAAGAAAAACAACTTTACTTACGAGACCGAGACCGAAAAGGAATTTGCAGAAGCTTTGCGGCGGGCAAAAGACGACGATCTTCAAATAGAAATTAACT
>JANQOS010000151.1 GCA_028285705.1 Altibacter sp. | reverse complement strand
TGTTACAAATAACATGAAACCCATCTGTTGCATGTATTCTAGGACGAATTTGATGTATTACCTCTCCCGTATCTATTCCGGCATCAATTTTCATAAAAGTTACGCCACATGCTTCCGGTGTTTGATTTACGAAAGGCCAGAAATTGGTACCACTTCCGCGGTAATAGGGAGACAGTCCTAAATGAATATTCACAAACCTATCCGGA
Organism: Altibacter sp.; assembly: GCA_028285705.1. Classification (GTDB taxonomy): domain Bacteria; phylum Bacteroidota; class Bacteroidia; order Flavobacteriales; family Flavobacteriaceae; genus JANQOS01. The sequence continues at coordinate 4,149 of JANQOS010000151.1, read as the reverse complement.
AATGCATCGATAAGTTTTGGCCCTATGATCGAGGATCCGTAGGAAAGGATCACATCCGGATCCAGGTCAATGATCTGTTGCACATATTCCAGTTCATTGATAGCTCCTTTGAAAATGGATATGGGGTTTGAGTGGTCTTCTGAATATTTACAGAACAGTGCAAAGAAATCTTTTTCTGTCTGTATACGTTTTTGTAAATGCCTGTAACGTAGGTCTTCATCAATAGAGTTCTGAATCTTATGAACAAGATTTTTTTCCGAAGATTCACAGAAACTTGCTATTACCTCAATACCATCTTGTAACGCGATATACTTTCTGAAAAAAGTATGCCGTAACTCTGATGATGTAAGCAACATGATTCGTTTCATAATAATTCGGAATACTTTTTTAATACTGTTTCCGCAACTAAAAAATCTAATTCGGTATCGATATCCACATGATCAAAAGGAGTATTGGTTACAAATGCAAAATTATCTTCTGTTAAAATAGTCCCTTCTTCAATTGCCTTACTTTCGGTAATATACAAAAGGCCATTTTCCCTATACATTGGTTCCAGGTCCTGGCTTCGTTGTCCCATGGAATAGTTGGAAGGAGTAAATATGTTGTTCTTGATAGTTCCAAACTTTTCTTCAAATCGATTTACCGACATAAGGCTTTGTACATTACTTTCTGAAAATACCTTATATGCTTCCGGCAACAAACTCAGAGGCCGTAACGGATTAGTAGGTTGTAACAGAATTACATTTGCAAAGGTTCCCTGAAGTGTTCTTAAAACATGCTGCATCGCGGTGATCACAGGCTCTTGGTCTCCCGCTAATTCTTTGGGCCTCATTACAACTATAGCTCCATAAGATCTGGCGATCGCCGCAAGTTCATCATTATCTGTAGTAACTGCAATCGTATCTATAAGTTCAGGAAACCGTTGTGCATACAAAATACTATGCGCCATAAGAGGGTGATCTCCCAAATGTCTACTATTCTTTCCCGGAAGTCTTTTAGAGCCACCCCGGGCAGGTATGATAGCTATGTTCTTAGGTTGCGTCAAGTGTTGGTTTTATTAGTGTGAACTTTATGGAGTTTTGTGCTTCCGAAACACTGTAAATATAGGGATAGTTCCTATAAAAACTTATAATGTGCAACAGTAGTTTATCATTAACTTCCTTTAAGGAATAATATGCTGACACTTTTTTACCTACGGTCTTTTTGATCTTGTATTTTAAGGTGTCTTTAGTAGTATCTTCAGCAATTTCAAACGAACTAATTCCCAAAGGAAGGTTCTTTAAAATCACAAATAAAAAATGGTCGATCTCTTCAACTTTATTGGTTAGATTGATCACATCTCCCATATAGTTGAGTAGGTCTTCAAAATGAGATGAGGTCATCACATCTCCCCAACCATCCGGATTAACATCCGTGGCCTTATTTTTCTTTGTACTTTTTAAATGTTGGTAATTAAGCCTTACAATTCCTTCTAATTGCAGTTCTGTTGTGAGCTCTGCTTTTTCTTTGTTTCGGTAACCGGGATGCCACTGGTGGAGCATTAAGATCTCTTTATCATAAAATTCAACTTTAACCCCATTGTTTTTAAGTCGGACATGAACATCGGTGTCTTCAGAACCCCAAAAATGATAGAATTCATCGAACCCTCGAATAGCATGCAATGTAGGAACGGAGAACATGGTAAGCCCTGTAGCTTCGTCTGTACTTGGAAAATCAATAGTGTAATCCTCGAATGCCAGTTCTTTTTGCGATTCGGTTTCGGACAGGAATCCTACCTTAAAATAGGTTGCTGTCTCTTCTTTCTGAAGAGAAATAGCTCTTTCTACAAATTGCGGGTGAAAGATCATATCCACATCAGCCACAAAACAATATCCCTCTTTTAAATGTTTGATAACACTGTTTAAGGCTTTGCTTTTATTCCAGGGTTGAAATTGAGTGAATAGGTATCGGTATTCTGCAAAATCATATTTTTCTACCAAACTTGCTATAGCAGAAGCTATTTCTTTATCAGACCCATAATCAACAAAGTATACATTAAAATCCCGAACTGTTTGTTGCTGCAAAGAGTCCAAGGATCTTTTGATGCGCTCCGTATCCCTGTTTCTGTATGGGTAGATGATTGTTAGCATTTAATCATTAAGTTCATTTTCTATTTTACGGTAGCAATTTACTACTTGTTCCTGTATTTTGGTATAATCCAACTGTTGTTTTAGTTGTTGATTGAATGTAAACGCTTTCTCAATTAAATCCGGTTCACTTAAAGCGGTTTCTATATGTGTTAGTATCTCTGCCTCATTCTCATGACCCCCAATGAGCAATCCATTTTCATGATGCGTGATCAATTCTTCGGTGACACCTCCCGGATTGGATTGGATTGGGAAAGCTCCCATAATAATTGCCTCCAGAAGTGTATTGGGCATTCCATCACTGTTGCTGTTTCCTATATACAGTAAGGATCTACCCATAAGTTCTAATACTGTTTGATGTGGCAGCATATTCTTTTTAGCGTATATTTTGTGTATACGTGTTCTTAAAAATTTGTCTTTTTCAATGAATGCTACTACTTCTTCATCTGCTCCAAATACTACAAATTTGTATTCATCTAAAGAAAAAGTGATCTGTTTCAAAGCTTTTAAAACCGGTAAAGCTCTGCCGGACCTACCCTGATATCCTTTAATAAGAATTGTTTTTCTTTTAGTGACGGGCATTACATAAGGTTCCAGTTTTACAATAGGAAAGCCTCCTCCTCCCGGAAAAGCGCCTAAAAATTCTCCCGAAAAACCTAATTCTTTGGCAATATAATGATCTCGCTTATTGTCTGTAAAAAGATAGTCTATCCGAGGCAATACCCTTTCAATATCTTTACGGTATTCGGGTAGTTCCTTAAAATAAAAGAGATCACTTCCCCAGGAGGAATATATCCACTTGATACCAGGGTATTTTTGCATCACGGGAAAAATTGGAACACAACATTTATACAAGACAAAACTATGTACCACATCGGGTTGAATCTTTTGTAAGAGTCTTTCAAATTCTTTTGTTAGATCATTTTCGAGTAATTTGTGGATTTTGGGAAATTTGTTTTTCAGAAAAAACCTGCCTTTTAACCGTGGATATTTATACCTCCATTGTGTATGTTGTGTTACCCAATCTAATTCGTCAATACGGCCTCCGTCCAGGATATCAAACCAATGCACATCATGCCCGGCATCTTTAAGCTGGGTAGTCCATCTTTTAAAATGGATCGATCGCATGGAAACCATTAGAATTTTCATTTTTCCGTCTATTTTAAATCCTAAAATTCATATCCCAGTAATTCAATATCCTTTTGATAGAAACTATCTACTAATTCACGCGCTTCTTTAGTATACAACTCCCGGTAAGGCCTGGAGGTATTATAAAAAGGACTAAAGTTTCTAATTAAATAAGGTTTCTTCTTAAGTATATTATTTATATGCCTGATGTTCCAACGGCTATATACATTCTGCTTCCTTTTAGATTTATTAATATACTCCAAATCTCCCAAAAGCGGTGTAATTTTATTTCTGATCTTTTCAAAATCTTCTTGTAAATTTTCAAAACGCCCTACAAAATCAACCAATTGATTGCCTTCTGAATCGTAGATGTATTCTACCTGTGGTTTCACAAAATAATACCGTTCTCTTTCTAAATTAGGAAGTTCTTTTTTGAGAAAACTGGTAAAGCTTATGACCCTGTGAAAATTAAAGTGTTTGTACAAAGATACTGCACGGCCCCAGGGATTTCGCACAAAAGCAAATTTAAAGTAATCATCAAACTTTTCCTGTGATATATACGAGAGTTCCACATATTCCTTTGGAGATAAATGTGCCAAGGAAGGCGGGCCTTTTTTGGGATCGGTATTATACGTAAGCAATAGTGTGGGTTCCTGGCCATTCACAAATTGAAGACCAATCGATTTTAAAAAAGAGCTTTCAATGCTCATTCCCGCCGTTTTAGGAATGTGAATAAAAATACATTTATGAGTGTGTGATATCAACTAATGAAATTTTAAATGGTCCTTTCATTCTTTATACGAGAATGTGACCGGTTTTTAAATTAATTACCGCCGGTAAAATCACGAATTTGCTGATTTGTTAAGCCCTTCATTTTAAGTATTGTTCTCTTTAT
>JANQOS010000140.1 GCA_028285705.1 Altibacter sp. | reverse complement strand
AAACCTTTAGGAGACAATTATAGAAGTTTGGGAAATTATTTTAGTACGATAAATGTCCCGGATTCTGCCATTTTTTATTTTGAAAAGTCTAAACAGTATTTTTTAAAAGTTAATAATGAAGATGGTTTAAATAGCATTAAGGGGCAGATAGCTGCTTTTTATTTGAAGCAAAAAAAGTATAAAAAGAGCATTGATCTATTTAAAGAATCTTTAGCCTATGTCAACAAAAAAGAAAATACAGTATTCCAGATATATTACTTGCATCATCTGGCTAGAGCGTATAAAAAATCTGGAGATTATAAAAATGCTTTAAAATTTAACAAAAGTGCTTTAGAATTGGCTTTGCAATGGGATTATAAACAGTGGATAACAAAGGGATATCTTCAAAAAAGTGAGATTTATGAAGCCTTAGGTAATTATGAGGAAGCACACAACAGCTCCAAACTTCACAAGTCTTATTCAGACTCCATATTTAATAAAGAAAATATCCAAAAAATTCAGGAACTAGAGCTTAACTACCAGTTCCGAAAGGAGAAATTAAGAGACAGCTTATTGTTAGTTAAAGAGAAAGAACTTGCAGAATCTCAAATTGAAATTTTGGAAACAAAAAATAAGGTTCAGTTTCACTGGATGTTTCTAATAGCATTGTCGTTTTTAGGAGCAGGAGCTTTTTATTATTGCAATAATAGAAAGAACAAACAAGAGGCGGAGATCGCCAGAAGCAAAAGAGCTCTTGCCGAAATGAAAAATGACATACTCAATAAAGAGATTGAATATAAGAAGAAAGACCTTGTCGATTTCGCCTTCAATATTTCACAGAATCAGGAATGGGCTAAAGTTTTGGCCGAAAAACTTGAAAAAGTAAAAGCTACCACTGGAAGAGTAAGGGCAAATGAATTGAATAAATTAGAAAATGAAATTAAAAATAAAATATGGGTAGATGATAGCTCGTATGATTTTCATAAACGAGTAGAAATGTTAAGCAGGGCATTCTATGAGAAATTAACAAAACTATACCCAAACCTTACTAAAACCGAGATACGTTTGTGCTCTCTTATTCGAATGAATGTAGAAAATAAAGAAATTGCTGTACTTCAAAACATAGATCCTTCTTCGGTACGGAAGAGTCGATACCGACTTCGTAAAAAACTAAATCTTGAACATGAAGAGGATTTGGATGGTTTTCTTCAATCATTTTGAAAACAACGAATACCCCCTAAATATATGGCCTTATAGTGAAATTTGTTGATTTTGTCCATTGCTTGTCCAAAGGTTAACCTTATCTTTTTAAGAATACGGTAAAAGGAAAAAATACATTTTGTATACCTTTGAATATAACGACCTGTTTAGTGATGCGTACTATATCCCTTCTTTTGTTCTTCGGAATGATCTCATCTCTATATTCCCAAAAAACAGATTTGGAAAAATCTGTTGCTGCTCTTAAGATCGAGATTCGTCAAGCTGAAAATGAAGAGCGTCTTATACTGCTTGATAGCCTTTCCGCTCTTATTCAGAATAAGAAAGAATTTGAGTATGATTCTATTGTTCGTACCACAATCGACTTAGCTATTGAAATGGATAACCCGGAAATTGCAGCAAAAAACACTTCCAATCTTATTTTTTATTTGTCAAATAGAGTTGGAAGACCCAAAGAGGCGTTAACGCTCTTTAAGGATTATGTAGCAAACAGGAAACTACCTAAAGACAACGAGATTTTGGCGAATCTCTATTTGAATGGAGCGGACAGCCATTATTATTCTGGCAAAATTGATGAATCCATAGAGATTTATAAAATATCCGAAGAGTATGCTCTTACAGCCGGCGATTCAATTACTTATGGTGCGGCTAAAGAATACAGATCTGATGCTTATGCCAGGCTTGGGTTTTTTACAGAAGCATCTATTCTTCTACAGGAAGCAGAAGATATTTATTTTGCTATAAAAGATACCACTCGACTTATTCTAACTCAGAATTCCCGTGCCAATTTGTATAGCCAGATTGGATTTTTTAAAGAAGCTGAAGAAGAGAGAAATGAGGTGATCAAAATGGCAGCTCACAGTAAATACTACCCGGCATTGATCTCGGCTTTATACAATGCGGCAATTGACAATTATAAAACAGGTGATATTTCAGGACGAATCGAAAACCTGAATGAAGCACTTAGGTATACTCGGGAATCTGTTGAATTTGTAGACTTGTATGAACCACGCCTTTTAAATAGACTCTTAGAAGCATACTCTAAGGCCGATAGCTTGCATAAGGCAAGAGCAGTATTAAATGAAATTCAGAAAATTCCTGAACGAAATACTACAGGTGTTTTTAAAGATATGTATCTATTGGGGCTGGCAAATTATTACTTAGCCAATGATGATTTGAATAACGCTTTAAGTAAAGGAACGGAATTTTTGGAAAATAAATTACCGACCAAAAACTTTGAAGATATACTTGTGGGTCATGAACTTCTTTTTCGTGTAAATGAAGCTCTGGGAAACTCGAAAGAAGCATTTTATCATTATAAGGAGTTTGATAAAATCCAGGATTCAATTAGAAGTGTTCAAAAGGCACAAGCATTATCATATTATCAAACTTTATATGAATCCGAAAAAAGGGATGCTACCATAAGAAGTCAAAATGCTGAAATTGATTTGCTCGATACTAAAAACAAGGTTCAATTTCAATGGATGTTTATAATTGCTTTAGTTTTATTAGGAGCCGGGGCTTTTTATTATTTTAATAGCAGAAAGAATAAACAAGAAGCTGAGATCGCCAGAAACAAAAGGACTCTTACCGAAATGAAAAATGATATGCTCAATAAGGAAATTGAGTATAAAAAGAAGGATCTTGTCGATTTTGCTTTCAATATTTCACAGAACCAGAAATGGGCCAAGGTCTTAGCCGAAAAACTTGAAAAAATGAAGGCTGCCACTGGAAGAGTAAGGGCAAAAAAATTGGATGAGTTGGAGAAAGAAATTAAAAATAAGATCTGGGTAGATGACAGTTCGTATGATTTTCATAATCGGGTAGAAATGTTAAGCAGGGCATTTTATGAGAAATTAACAAAGCGATACCCGGACCTCACTAAAACTGAAATACGTCTGTGCTCTCTTATTCGAATGAATATAGAGAATAAAGAAATTGCCATACTGCAGAATATAGAACCATCTTCCGTTAAAAAGAGCCGATACCGACTTCGTAAGAAGCTTAATCTTGACCATGAGGAGGATCTGGATGATTTTCTTCAATCTTTTTGAAGACAGCATACAGCTCTTTAAACATACGACTTCATTAAGCAGCCGATTAATTTTGTCCACTACTTGTCCGGAGCAAGTCTATCACTTGTCCACTGCTAAAATTCTTTAAGCGAAACTTCTGCTAAATATATTCGCATTGTTATAAGGACACAAAACTCATAAAAACTATAAAAACCCCGATTTATTATGAAAAAAACGTTCTTCGTTGGGATTGTAATTGGAATACTACTATTGAATATCATCCATTTAGGAATAAGTAGTTAACTGCCCATAGCAAACCCAGAAATGATTCCAAAAAAATCCTTGACAAGAATAATTGCTCTACTTGACCGGACATTACATAAAATTATACTCATATGATTTTAAAAGTATTGGCTCAAGATGTATTAGCAAAATCAATAAATCCCGATTCTCTTACAAACCTTAAAGACATACTATCCATGAGAACCTATTTTTTTTATTTTAGTAAACGGCTGATAATAACATGCTTAGGCATTGTTTTATCAGCCTTTCAATTACAAGCACAAACCACTTTTACAGTTACCAAAACAGAAGACACTAACGATGGTGTTTGTGACAGTGACTGCTCGCTTAGAGAAGCAATTGTAGCAGGCAATAACACAGCGGGTCATGACACAATCGTCTTTGATCCTACAGTATTTAGTACCCCTCAAACTATTACGCTTGACCCTGTTTTAGGGCAGTTACAATTTGGTGCCACTGGAGGATTAGGAGGTCACCATACTATTAATGGTCCGGGCCAAAGCCTGTTAACCATTGATGCTAACGATGCCACTAGAATATTTTTCAATGGTTATGGAGGTATCGACATTACTATTACGGATTTATCCATAATAAATGGTAATTCGGCAACGAGTAGTCCTTACAGCTCCTATGGAGGAGGTATCATGACGTTAGGGAGGAGCAATACGATTCTAACTAATGTTACAGTGGCATCCTGTACATCATCAAATGGTGGAGGAATATCTTCTTTTAAAGGAATATTAACGCTAGATGGTGTAACTCTCAGAAATAATAACGCCGGCTATGGAGCTGCTATTGAAAGTGAAGCAGGTTTTCTTACTATCAATAATTCTGTAGTATATGAAAACACGGGTGCTGAAGCTATAAAAGGTTGGGCTTCCGGTGCAGATGGTATCACAACCCAGGATATTATTATCAATAATTCAACCATTAGTGGAAATACCGCACCGAGTGGCGCGTCGGCAATTGAAACCAGAACAAGGTCTGGTTTTTCTACAATACTACTTATTACCAATAGTACAATAACAGATAATATAACCACAGGAAGTGGCGGTGCTATAGGTCATCAGGGAGCTCTCAATACTACTACCTGGACAGCACATAATTCAATCATTTCGGGTAATCTTGCTAATGGCTTACCCAGTGATATTACTAACACCGATTTAGACACAGCAATTAGTAGCTATAATCTTATTGGAACCGGAGGTGGGCTCACGGATGGAACTAACGGAAATATAGTAGGAGTGAACGATCCTGTCTTGTTTCCTTTAGCTGATAATGGTGGTACGACGTTGAGTCACTTATTTTATGCGAATAGCCCGGCTTTTAATAACGGAAGCACCACAGAGCTTATCGATCAACTTGGGAATGCAAGAGATGCTTTTGGGCCCGATGATATAGGTGCTATAGAATTGCAAACCAATACGTCCTTAGTAGAATGTCAGGATATCACAGCTAATCTCGGCGATATTCTAGTACCGTCTGACTTGGGAATGGCCTATTTGGATACTGGCGTACCGGCAAATGGACTAATTGACCTTGCATTAGAGACTACTTCTTATGACGATGAGACTACTACATCCAGTACGCTGGATTGGTTGGAACTTCCGAGCGCAAGTTATTATGTGACCATAGATCGTTTTGCGGTGCCGGTTGATGGTACTTATACGTTTGATCTCACAGGGCAGACTTCGTCTACCATTAGTGATGAAATGTTTTTGATCCTTTATGATCAAGAACCTATAACAAATAGTGGGTTGTACTCAAGTAGGCCCGGATTTTTAGGCTTTTCTATTCATAATCCCGGTACTCCGGTTGCTTATAACTTAGAAGCAGGAAAAGTCTACTATGCTGAGATCTGTGCAAGAGCACCTTTAGAGACCGCTACTTTCAATTTTACTGTAGACAATGCAATTGCAAGCCCACTATCACAAATAGAAATGGATTGCACCTATGTAGGAACAATAGCGCATACATTATATGGATTGGATCCTTTTGATTCTGTTAATGTTTGTACTGCAAATGTAACTGTGGAAGATAATGTAGATCCTACAGCTGTCTGTCAGGATATCACTGTACAATTGGATGCAACAGGAAATGTGTCTATTATAGCAGCAGATGTGGATGGAGGTTCTACCGATAATTGTGGCATTGCTTCATTGGCTGTATCTCCTAATACATTTGATTGTAGTAATGTAGGGGCCAATACGGTAACTCTTACAGTGACCGATGTGAATGGAAACATTTCTACCTGTACCGCTACGGTAACTGTGGAAGACAATGTAGATCCGGTTGCACTATGTCAGGATATTACCGTACAACTCGATGCAGCTGGAAATGCTACTATTACAGCAGCAGATGTAGATAACGGATCGAATGATGCTTGTGGAATTGCTTCTCTAAATGTTTCACCAAATACATTTGATTGTACTGATGTAGGAGCTAATACGGTAACCTTAACAGTGACTGATAATAACGGGAATATATCTACCTGTACTGCTACGGTAACCATAGAAGACAATGTAGATCCGGTTGCGCTCTGCCAGGACATCACAGTACAATTGGATGCAGCAGGAAATGCTTCTATTACAGCAGCAGATATAGATAATGGTTCCAACGATGCATGCGGTATCGCTTCACTGGCTCTTGACATTACAGACTTTAGCTGTGTTGATGTAGGAGCCAATACGGTAACCTTAACAGTGACTGATAATAACGGGAATACATCTACCTGTACTGCTACGGCAACCATAGAAGACAATATAGATCCGGTTGCGCTATGCCAGGATATTACTGTTCAATTGGATGCAACAGGAAATGCTTCTATTACAGCAGCAGATATCGATAATGGTTCTTCTGATAGTTGTGGAATTGCAAGTACAAGCATTGATAAAACAGACTTCACTTGTACAGATATAGGAGCTAATACGGTAACTCTTACCGTAACAGACAACAACGGAAACACTTCTACCTGTACAGCTACGGTAACCGTGGAAGATAATATAGATCCGGTTGCACTATGTCAGGATATTACCGTACAACTCGATGTTACCGGTACTGTTTCTATCACAGCAAGTGATATAGACGGAGGTTCTACAGATAATTGTAGTGTGACATTGAGTGCAACACCAACAGTGTTTACCTGTACAGATGTAGGAGCCAATACGGTAACTCTTACTGTAACA
>JANQOS010000134.1 GCA_028285705.1 Altibacter sp. | reverse complement strand
ACTTGCGCTAGAATCGCTTTCAAAAAATGAGAACGGTTTCTTTTTAATGGTAGAAGGATCTCAAATAGATTGGGGTGGCCATGCAAATGATGCTGATTATGTAATAACCGAACAACTGGATTTTGACACAACTATTGGGGTTGCTTTAGATTTTGCAAAACAAAACGGTGAAACTTTGGTTATAGTTACAGCTGACCATGAAACAGGAGGCTTTACACTGGCGGCAGACAATGGAAATTACAATAAGATAGGCCCTGTCTTTTCTACCACAGGACACTCTGCTACTATGGTGCCTGTATTTGCAAATGGTCCCGGAGCTTCTCTATTTGGAGGGGTTTATGAAAATACCGCTGTATATCATAAAATGATGAAGCTATTTTCTAAAAAGCAGTAAGCTTCAATAACAAATAAATAAGAATACAATCAGCTAATTTTGTTACTTTAGCATGAGTAATCCAGCTATGAAATACATTAAAGATATTGGTTCTTATGTTTTAATGCTCAAAAAAGTGTTTAGTAGCTTTACTAAAGGCTCTGTTTTAAAAGAATTGATATTCAAAGAAATTGATGATCTAATACTGGGCTCTTTAGGAATTGTTGCTTTTATTTCTTTTTTCGTGGGAGGTGTAATTGCCATACAAACAGCATTGAACTTAGACAATCCCTTAATTCCAAAATCCCTTATCGGATTTGCCACCCGCCAATCGATCGTATTAGAATTTGCCCCTACTTTTATTTCTATAATTATGGCTGGTAAGGTAGGCTCATTCATTACTTCCAGTATAGGTTCTATGCGTGTTACAGAGCAAATTGACGCACTAGAGGTTATGGGTATAAACTCTCTTAATTATTTGGTTTTCCCAAAGATCATAGCACTGCTATTCTATCCTTTTGTTATTGCTATTGCCATGTTTCTGGGAATTTTGGGAGGATGGATTGCAGGAGTATACGGGGGGTTCACCTCTTCTCCGGAATTTATCACAGGCCTACAGGATAGTTTTACACCCTTTCACTTAACATATGCATTTATAAAAACATTTGTTTTTGCTTTTATCTTAGCTACGGTTCCCTCATGGCAGGGATATTTTATGAAGGGTGGAGCTTTAGAAGTGGGTAAAGCCAGTACAAACTCCTTTGTATGGACTAGTGTACTTATTATTTTATCTAATTACATAGTAACTCAATTATTGCTAAGCTGATGATTAAAGTTGAAAATGTACATAAAAGCTTTGGCGAAGAGAAGATTTTAGAAGGAATTTCTACTGTTTTTGAAAAAGGAAAGACCAATCTTATAATTGGTCAAAGTGGTAGTGGGAAAACGGTACTGTTAAAATGCCTTTTAGGGCTTTTTGAGCCTGAAGAAGGACTCATTTACTATGAAGACAAGGCAATTCAAAATATGAATGAAGAGGAACACCGTACGCTTCGGGAAGAAATTGGAATGCTGTTTCAGGGAGGTGCATTGTTCGATTCCATGACCATTGAAGAAAATGTAATGTTTCCCCTTAGAATGTTCAGCAAGCAAAAGAAAAATGAAATGCTGGAACGTGTAAACGAAGTACTGGCTCGTGTAAACCTGGAAAATGTGAATAAGAAATATCCCGCAGAGATCTCCGGAGGAATGCAAAAAAGGGTGTCAATCGCCAGGGCCATCGTAAATAATCCCAAATATCTTTTTTGTGATGAACCCAATTCGGGTTTAGATCCAAATACGGCTACGGTAATCGATAATTTAATTCAGGAGATCACTCACGAATACGATATTACCACGGTGGTTGTATCGCACGATATGAATTCGGTTATGGAAATTGGGGAAAGTATCGTACTACTTAAAAATGGAAAATTAGTATGGAAAGGCACTAACGATGACATCTTTAAAACTGATAATAAAGACGTAACGAATTTTGTGTATTCTTCCAATTTATTCAAAAAAATCCGGGATATTCAGCTAAAAGAGGGATGATTTTTGACCTTAACCTTGTATAAATCAAATAATTTAACTTATTTTTAGCTCCATAAAAATTCCAAAACTATGAAAAACAACTTACTACTAGGCATTGCATTGCTATGCAGTGTTTCAATTATGGCACAAGTAACATTTACAAATCAGAGCGGGTTACTTGGAAGTTACGCTGACAATTCAGAGGTTGCTGTAGACATGAACGGAGATTATCTAGACGATTATGTTCGTGTTAGCAGTTCGGGTATAGGTATTGATTACCAGAACACCGACGGGACCTTTACTTCAGTATTCAAATCCATGTCTATTGCAAATCCTCCTAACTGGAGTATTGCAGCGGCAGACATCGATAAAAATGGATATAATGACCTTGTATTGGGTAATGACTCACGAGTTTCTTTCGTCTTTGCCAGTGCAGACGGTACTACTTATACGGAAGATGCACATCCTGAGTATATCTTTTCACAGCGTTCGACTTTTTCAGATATAGACAATGATGGAGATATAGATGCCTTTGTATGCCATGATGTAGACGAAAGTCATCCTTATAGAAATGACGGAAATCAAAATATGGTCTTGGATCAAACCTTTATGGTAACCTTGGACAGACCTGGAAATTATGCTGCAGTATGGGTAGATTATGACAATGATGGAGATAATGACATGTACCTAACCAAGTGTAGAGGTGGTGCTTCTCCCGGTGACCCTAACCGTGATAATGCTATGTACACAAACAACGGTGATGGTACATTTATTGAAAATGGATTGGAGATCAATATGCGTGATAACGCACAGTCCTGGGCTACCGTTTTTGAAGATTTTGATAATGATGGTGACATGGATGCATTTATTGTAAACCATGACTTCCAAAACCGTTTTATGGAAAATGACGGTACAGGTATGTTTACAGATATTATCGCTACAACTGGTATCGATGCTGACGATCTGGGTGCCTGGGAAAATCAAGCAGCCGATTTTAATAATGATGGATTTGTAGATATCTTTTCTGAATTATCCAAAGAACTATACATTAACAATGGTGATATGACCTTTACGGGAGTTGATCTACCTTTTGATGAAGGTGCTATTGGAGATTTTAACAATGATGGATTCCTTGATGTAGTAAATGATGGTAACCTATGGATCAACGATGGAAATGCTAACAACTGGGTGAAAATTGGGTTGGAAGGAGTTGCCAGTAACTTAAACGGAATTGGAGCTCGTATCGAAGCATATGGTGATTGGGGAATGCAGATTCGTGAAATTCGTTCAGGACAAGGATTTAGCCATATGAATTCGTTATTAGGACATTTCGGAATTGGAGCCAGTACAAATATTGACCAGATTATTATTCGTTGGCCATCCGGTACAGTTGACTATCTTGATAACCCGGATATTAATGAAACACATATTGTTGTTGAAGGAAGCAATCCTCTGGCAATTACAGATTTTCAAATAAATGGAATCAGTCTATATCCTAATCCAACTACAGACCTTTTAAACTTCTCTCTTAGAGGATTGGAAGGTACTCCTGTAACCATTATAGACCTAAACGGTAAGCTTATTTCAAACACAGAGATTTCAGCCGAAAATAATATTGACGTTTCTTCACTTAACGTTGGTGTATATTTCGCACAGCTTGAAATTGAAAAACGTAAGGTTAGTTACAAGTTTGTAAAAAGATAATAAGTACATAAATCTTAATAAAAAAAGGTGCCGTTTTCGGCACCTTTTTTTATGGATATTCCGAGACACTTATCGTGTCTAATTTCATTCTAAATTTAAGCCAAGTTTCCAGGCGTTCCATCTGTTCTTTTCGAGCTTTTGAAGCTACCCCTTTTTTCCATTTTATATTGATTACAGGAAGTGTATCTGTTTTTGTAAAATTGGTAGTGATTTTACTGGAATAACTAAAAGTTTCAATATCCTTATAGTTAATTCTTACTTCTTCACTTAACTCTTTAAAAGGAATGTTCTTTATTTTAAGGTTGGCTATTTCATTCTCCAAAAATTCGATCCTGGAGTTTTTATCTTCTAACAGTTGCTCATTTTTTACATACAGGTCTTCCAAAATACCTGCTTTTACCTCGCTTGATAATTTTTCGGCCAACTCCCCACTTTGATCAGCTCCCTGATAGATTCTAAGATTACAATCTTCAAGTTTTTCGGTAGTCTTAAGTTCGCTTGTCCATGCATTTATTCTTTCTGCAGGTACGGGCCTTCCAATAAGATATATCTCAATATCCCTGGTTTCATAATCTTGTGTGAACTTAACAACCTCGGCACCTTCATATTGCACAACATTTTTCACAAATTCCTTTGTCCTGTTTTCAAAAACCTGTTCGTCCAAAAGATTAATGAACAAATAGACACTTGGCACCATTACAATCAAAGCGATCAGTGAAGCAACCTGGGCTATTCTTTTTCTGCGTTTGGAGTTTGCATAGCGCACCAATGGAAAACGCAAAAGCTTAGAGACAATAAAAGTAGAGAGCGCAATAAAAACTGCATTAATAGAGAACAAATACAAAGCTCCACCCGCATAATTCAGGTTATTGACCGCTAATCCATATCCTACGGTACATAAAGGAGGCATAAGTGCGGTTGCAATTGCTACACCAAATATCACACTGGCGATGGTTCCGCTCTTGGTCTTTGCCACGATCAAAGCCAAACCTCCAAAAATAGCCACCAATACATCTAAAATAGTTGGGTACGTTCTAGCCAGAAGTTCAGGGGTTTCCTCTGTTAGTGGCGATAATTTAAAGTACAGGAAAGCTGTCAATACACTTAAAACCACCATTACCCCCAGATTGATCATAGAGCGCTTCAGGGTTTCCACATCATTAATGGCAACAGATAATCCCACACCCACAATAGGACCCATAAGAGGTGATATTAACATCGCTCCAATAACGACTGCCGTACTACTAACATTCAATCCAATAGAGGCCACAAAAATGGAAAATATTAAGATCCATGCAGTATGCCCCTTAAACGGAATATCTTTTTTTACAGCTTCTATAGTAGCATCGCGATCTGTATCCAGACGAATATCCAATAACTCTGACAAGAATTTCTTAATCCCCTGCCAGGTACTTAGTTTTACATTTTCAAATTGCTCCTCATTGGGAGGAGTAATTTTCGCATCGTTATTATTTTCTGAACTATTCATGCTACGTATAATTTTTGCCGAAAGTTTGTGATATTTCCGCTAATAAATCTTTAATTTTCTGCTCTTTTTTCTTTGGAAAAATAAGCAAAACATTTTCTTTATCCACTATAATATAATCATCAACACCGTCAATGACCACTAATTTTTCCGAAGCTGTATAGACCATATTACCTTTTGCATTTTTTAAATGAGGTATTGCTCTTACAACGGCATTATCTGAAGCTTCGGTCGTCATCTTATCATGTAAAGCTCCCCAGGTTCCCAGATCGTTCCAATCAAAAGTAGCTTGCTTCACAAAAACATTTGTCGCTTTTTCCATAATTCCGTAGTCAATGGAAATATTTTCAGCCTTTTCATAATTCTCAGTGATGAATTTTTTTTCATTCTCAGTATTGTAAACCGGGTAGCCTTCATAAAACAAAGAATGCATCACCGGTTTGTTTTTTTCAAAAGATGCTATAATACTTTTTACACTCCATAGAAATATCCCCGCATTCCAAAGAAAATTGCCTTCTGCTATAAATTGTTTTGCAGTTTCATAGTCTGGTTTTTCTCTAAACTGTTGTACTTTTTTAATAGGTGCAGTATCCTCCTTATCACTTTCAATATATCCGTAACCTGTATTGGGAAAAGTAGGGTGAATTCCCAAGGTCATCAACATATCTTGTTTTTGACAGGCATCAAAGCATGTTTGGACATCATTTACAAAAGCTGTTTCATTTTCAATCCAGTGATCACTTGGTGCTACCAGCATCAAAGCATTAGGGTTTTTCTTTTGGATCTTTAAAGCGGAAAGTAAAATGCATGGAGCGGTATTTCGCATAGCGGGTTCTAAAACTACTTGTTCTGCATTTATCTCAGGCAATTGTTGTAGGGTTAGATCCAGATAGCGCTCATTGGTAAGGATCAAAATGTTCTCTGAAGGAATCAATTGTGTTAACCTGGAAAAGGTTTTTTGTAATAAGGTCTGTCCCGTTCCCAGCATATCATGGAACTGTTTGGGAAATGCTGTAGTGCTAACGGGCCAAAAGCGAGAACCAATTCCTCCCGCCATAATTACTGCATAATAGTCTTTATTCATCAACTTATCTTAAAAATTCAACTTCGGCATTTGGATTGAACAGATACATCCGCCCTGTTGTTAATTCTTGGCATTCATACCGTTTTACCCTTTTGTTTCCACGTTTAAAGACCTTTCCATTGTACAATCTAAAAAGTCCTCCCTGGGGTATTTCAAATATATAGTTTTTATCGTTCGCAGGATCATATTGTTTTAACGCTAATGAAAGAGAAGCATCAGTGTCACTTGTTGCTTTTGGGTTTTTAAAATGAAGCGCTAACAATGGTAACAATTGATCGGGAAAAATCTCCGGCCTGATAAAAGGCAACATGAGTTGTTGAAATATGTGTTTCCATTCTTTTCCATGAGGTTTTATATTTCGCCCACATTTATTAAATGTAATGAGGTGAGCTATCTCATGGATCAGTGTAATTAAAAATCGGTATGGATTCAAATTAGCATTTACTGTAATTTGATGTTGTCCGTTTGCAAGCTTCCTGTAATCACCATGACGAGTAACACGTTCGTTAACAATTTTTAAATGCACTTTATTGGCCTTTATAAGTTCAAAAACCGGTTGTACAGATGCTTGCGGAATATATTTTTCGAGAATAGCTATCATTCATTAAGGTGTTGAACTGGAAACCTGCAAGATCTTTCCGTTATAGAATTTATTACCATTAAGTGAAAAGTCCATGATATAACCAGCCATTTCCAAAGCTGTTAACGGTGC
>JANQOS010000126.1 GCA_028285705.1 Altibacter sp. | reverse complement strand
AAATACTAAAGATTATAAAAATATAAAGAAATGGATTTAGTTACTCCAGACGTAGGATTATTATTTTGGACATTCATCTCGTTCGCTATCTTGTTTTTTCTTCTGAAAAAATTTGCATGGAAACCAATTGTAGGTACTGTGAACGACAGAGAACAATCTATTAAGGAAGCATTGGCTTCTGCAGAGGCTGCCAAGAAAGAAATGGAAAACCTTACGGCAGATAACGAGCGCATTTTAAAGGAAGCACGTGCAGAGAGAGAAGTAATGATGAAAGAAGCACGAGAGCTTAAGGCTAAGATGATAGCAGATGCAAAAGATGAAGCAAAACTGGCAGCAGATAAAATGATCACAGATGCACAGGCAGCTATCGAGACCGAAAAGAAATCTGCCGTTGCCGAATTGAAAAATCAAGTAGCCTCACTATCCGTAGAGATTGCAGAAAAGGTTGTGAAGACCGAGCTTTCAGACAAAGACAAGCAATTGAAACTGGTAGAAGACATGTTGGGTGATGCCACATTAAACTAATTACAAAATGAGCGGAAGCAAAGCAGGTATACGATACGCAAAAGCAGTTTTACAGCAAGCAGGCGAAGCTAATGTAGCAAACGTTGTATTTGACGATATGCAATCTGTGTATACCACACTATCAGATAGTAAAGAGTTAAGAGCCGTGCTTAAAAGCCCGGTAATAAAATCTGAAGACAAAAAAGAAGCACTACTCAAAATATTTGCAGATCGATCTGAAAATACAAAGTCACTAATTAAAGTATTAACAGACAATGGCCGTATAGCCTCTTTAAGTTCTGTTGCAGAAAGTTATATTGATTTGTACAATGAATCAAAAGGAGTTAAAGTTGCAAAAGTTATTACAGCAGTGCCTCTTTCTGATACATTAGAGCAACAAGTATTGGCAAAAGTAAAAGAGTTGACAGGTAGTAATAGTGTAACTATAGAAAACGAAATAGATACAACCATCATAGGAGGATTTATCCTTCGTGTTGGGGATTTACAATACAATGCAAGTATTGCTAATCAATTAGGAAATTTAAAAAGAGAATTTAGTAAAAGTTTATAACGTGTGGCTCAAAGCTTAGGCTCAGGGCTATCAAATATAATTAAACAAAATGGCAGAAGTTAAACCAGCTGAAGTATCAGCAATATTAAAACAACAACTTTCAGGTTTTGAAGCAACCGCTTCATTAGACGAAGTAGGGACCGTATTAACTGTGGGTGATGGTATTGCCCGAATTTACGGCCTTGCTAATGCACAATATGGAGAATTGGTAGAATTTGAAAGTGGACTTGAAGGGATCGTATTAAACCTTGAAGAAGACAATGTAGGGGTAGTATTGTTAGGACCTTCAAAAGAAATTAAAGAAGGAGCCACTGTAAAGCGTACACAACGAATCGCTTCCCTTAACGTAGGAGAAGGTATTGTAGGACGTGTAGTAAACACATTGGGTCAACCTATCGATGGAAAAGGGCCAATAAGTGGTGAAACTTACGAAATGCCATTAGAGCGTAAAGCACCCGGTGTAATTTACCGTGAGCCGGTAACCGAACCATTGCAGACAGGGATTAAATCTATTGATGCGATGATCCCGGTAGGTAGAGGACAGCGTGAGTTGGTAATTGGTGACCGCCAAACCGGTAAAACAACAGTTTGTATTGATACTATCTTGAACCAGAAAGAGTTTTACGATGCCGGCGAACCGGTATATTGTATCTACGTTGCTGTAGGTCAAAAAGCTTCTACGGTTGCCAATATCGCAAAAGTATTGGAAGAAAGAGGAGCATTGGCTTATACAACCATTGTTGCCGCAAATGCGAGTGATCCTGCTCCTATGCAGGTATATGCTCCATTCGCAGGGGCTGCAATTGGAGAGTATTTTAGAGATACGGGACGTCCTGCTTTGATAATCTATGATGATTTGTCAAAACAGGCTGTAGCATATCGTGAGGTATCACTATTATTACGTCGTCCACCGGGGCGTGAAGCATATCCTGGAGATGTTTTCTATCTACACTCAAGATTATTGGAACGTTCTGCAAAAGTAATTGCAGATGACGATATTGCAAAAGAGATGAATGACCTTCCCGAAGCTTTAAAAAGTAAAGTAAAAGGAGGCGGTTCTTTAACAGCACTTCCAATTATTGAAACACAGGCAGGTGACGTTTCTGCATATATCCCAACGAATGTAATTTCGATTACAGATGGACAGATTTTCCTGGAATCAGACCTGTTTAACGCCGGTGTTCGCCCTGCAATTAACGTGGGTATCTCGGTATCTCGTGTGGGAGGTAATGCACAGATCAAATCGATGAAAAAGGTAGCCGGTACTTTGAAATTGGACCAGGCACAGTTCCGTGAACTGGAAGCCTTTGCAAAATTTGGATCAGATCTGGATGCAGCAACGTTAAATGTAATTGAAAAAGGAAAACGTAACGTTGAGATCTTAAAACAAGCCCAAAACGATCCGTTTACAGTTGAAGACCAAATTGCAATTATCTATGCAGGGTCTAAAAATCTATTACGTGATGTGCCGGTTGAGAAGGTGAAAGAATTTGAAAGAGATTTCTTGGAAATGATGAATGCAAAGCACAGAGATACACTGGATACATTAAAAGCAGGAAAATTGACAGATGCTGCTATCGATGTCGTAACAAATGTTGCTGCGGACCTTTCAGCAAAGTACAAAGCATAATTCTAAACCGAAAGAATGGCAAACTTAAAAGAAATACGTAACAGAATTGCTTCGGTAGGATCAACAATGCAGATTACCAGTGCCATGAAAATGGTTTCTGCTGCAAAGTTGAAAAAGGCCCAGGATGCTATTACAGCAATGCGCCCTTATTCTGAAAAATTGACTGAGCTATTACAAAACCTTAGTGCATCTTTGGACAGTGATACGGGCAGTAAATATTCGGACCAACGTGAAGTAAACAAAGTATTGGTTGTTACTATTACATCTAATCGAGGTTTGGCAGGCGCCTTTAATAGTAATATTATTAAAGAAGCCAAGATTTTGGCCAGTGAAGTCTATGCGGGAAAACAATTGGACTTTTTAACTTTAGGTAAAAAAGGAAATGATATCTTAAAAAAGACCGAAACAGTAATTGAAAATAATAACGCTATTTTCGATGACTTGTCTTTTGAAAATACTGCTAAGATTGCCGAGAATTTGATGGACCTGTTCTCTAAAGGAGAATACGACAAAATTGTATTGGTATACAACCACTTTAAGAATGCGGCCACACAAATAGTGATGACGGAACAATTTTTACCAATTCTTCCGCCAAAGACTTCCGAAGCAACAGCAACAGCAGATTATATCTTTGAACCTTCAAAGGCAGAAATCGTTGAAGGATTAATTCCTAAGAGCTTGAAAACACAATTGTTTAAGGCACTTCGGGACAGTGCTGCTAGTGAACACGGAGCTCGTATGACAGCGATGCATAAAGCAACCGATAATGCGACCGAATTGCGTGATGCATTAAAATTACAATATAACAAGGCCCGCCAGGCTGCTATTACCAATGAGATTTTAGAGATCGTTGGTGGTGCAGAAGCATTGGCAGGATAATATAAGACCTACTTTGTGCTAAAAAGCCTTCTGAACAAGACAGAAGGCTTTTTTGTATATTTACGGCAAGGATTTTGAAGTGACTTAAAAAAATAAAAAAATGAAACAATTAAAATATGTAATTGGGCTTGTAGGGATGTCATTTGTACTCTTCAGCTTTTCTAACTGTGGAGGTTCAAAAGCCGATGCTTCAAAATATAGTTTAACACAAACACCCGATTTTACTTTAGGTGAAGTTTATTATCAGGATTGGGTTTCAGGAATCCAGGAAGGCGGATCAGGAACCAATGTCTATATCTCTTTTAATAATTTTACCAAAGATATTGTAGTGAAGGATATTTACTTCAGAAAAAAAATATTGGAGGCTCAACAAAATGGAAATCAATACATTGGCTATTATAAAAATGAAATGGAACGGGATATTATTATGGACGGCGACCCTAAAAAAGAAGCCCAAAACACCCCACCAAAAAAGTTTCCATTTGACCTAAAAGATAATGAAGCTGTAATTAGCTATTTACAAAGTGGAGAAATGAAGTATTATAAGATATCGGGTATGGAGAAAAAAGATATGATAGCCTATCCACAGACCAAACCGGATAACAAGAATTAATACTTAGGTGTTGCACATAAGTAATATCAATACTTTTATCTGTAAACCATAAGGTATTGAGCATCTTCAAAAAACTTTTCAAACAAACCTTTATCTATGGCCTGGCAACGGTTTTACCCCGTGCTTTGGCCATTTTTTTAGTGCCGTTATATGTTACGGTTCTTGGGAAAGAGCAATACGGTATTTATGCTTCATTGATGGCTTTCCTTATTTTAGGAAATGTGGTTTTGTCTTATGGAATGGAAACCGCTTTTTTTCGCTTTATCAATAAGGATGAATCAAAAAAGGGGATCGTCCAATCTACTGCGCTTACTTCTTTAACGGTTACGACCTTACTCTTTTTAGGAATATCATTATGGGTTCGTGAGCCACTTGCCGCTTTTCTTGAATTTAAAACCGAATATGTTACGTACGGACTGTTGATATTGGCCTTAGATGCATTGGTAGTATTACCCTTTGTATGGTTTCGGGCAAACGAAAAGCCAATGCGCTATGCTATAGTTAAGATCTTTAATGTAATTGTAAACCTGGGTCTTAATCTGTTTTTCTTTTTAGTGCTACCAGGTTGGGCGGAAACCAATCCTGACTCGTTTTGGGACGCAATTCATGTAGAAGAAGGAAATGTAGTATATGTTTTTATTGCTAATGCTATTGCCAGTGGAATTACCTTATTGATTCTATTGCCATTATATATTAAAATTGGCTTCCGTTTTAACAATGGTATTTGGAGGCAAATGATGAAATACGCACTTCCTGTTTTAGTTGCCGGAATTGCTTTTTCGATCAACGAGGCCTTTGACAAGATTCTCTTAAAATACCTGTTGCCTGCAGATATCGCCGAAGCAGAGGTGGGCGTATACGCAGCCTGCTATAAGTTGGGAGTATTCATGACCTTGTTTGGAACGGCTTTTCGTTTAGGGATTGAACCGTTCTTTTTTAATCATTCTAAAAATGAAAATGCAAAGTTGACCTATGCTACTATTACAAAATATTTCACAGTTTTCGGGAGCTTCATTTTGCTTTTTGTAATTGTATATATAGATGTTTTTAAACGCATTCTTATTCCCGAAAGTGATTTTTGGGAAGCATTGATCATTGTCCCTGTTATTTTACTTGCAAATCTTTGCTTGGGGATTTACCATAATCTTTCGGTATGGTACAAAGTAACGGACAGGACGAGGTTTGGGGCATATATTTCGGTAGTTGGGGCAATTATTACCCTGGGACTCAATTTTGCTTTAATTCCGGTTATGAGCTACCGCGGATCTGCAATTGCGACATTAGCAGCTTATGGAACCATGATGGTCCTTTCCTATATTCTGGGTCAAAAATACTATGCTGTGCCTTACAACCTTAAAAAAATAGGAGGATACCTGTTACTTTCAACAGGATTTTCAATACTTTCCTTTTACGTTTTTGATGGAAATTTAATCATAGGGACTGTATTATTATTGGTATTTTTGCTATTGATATATTTTTCTGAAAAGAGTGACCTTCAACGAATCCTTAGAAAATGAAAATTAAAATAATTAATAAATCCGAGCACCCGCTACCATCTTATGAAACCATTTATTCTGCCGGAATGGACCTGCGTGCTAACGTGCCGGAACCTTCCACATTAAAACCGCTCCAACGTGCCATTGTAAAAACAGGGTTGTTTATTGAGTTACCTATTGGTTATGAAGCGCAGGTGCGCCCACGTAGCGGCCTTGCAGCAAAAAAGGGAATTACGGTATTAAATGCTCCCGGAACGATCGATGCCGATTACCGCGGAGAAATTGGAGTGATCTTAGTAAATCTTTCCAATGAGGATTTTACTATTGAGAATGGAGAACGAATCGCTCAATTGGTTATCGCAAAACACGAACGTGCCAATTGGGAAGAAGTAAACGAATTAGAAGAAACAACTCGTGGTGCCGGCGGATTTGGCAGTACGGGAATAAAATAACAGAACATGAAGATTATTGTCCCAATGGCAGGGAGAGGCTCTCGCCTTCGCCCACATACCTTAACCATTCCAAAACCATTAATTCCTGTTGCGGGAAAACCTATTGTACACCGTTTAGTGGCAGATATTGCCCATGTACTTAATGAAGACATCGAAGAGATTGCATTTATCTTGGGTGATCCTGCATTTTTTGGCGATGCTGTTGTAAGCAGTTTAAAAGAACTGGCGATAAGCCTTGGAGCCAAACCAAGTATTTACAGGCAGTTGGACCCCAAAGGAACCGGCCACGCTATAATGTGTGCAGCACCGTCACTTTCGGGGCCGGTGGTAATTGCATATGCAGACACATTGATCAAGGCGGATTTCACTCTTGACAAAGAAGCAGACAGTGTTATATGGACCAAAAAAGTTGAAAACCCCGAAGCTTATGGTGTTGTGAACCTCAATGAAAAGGATGAGATCACCGAGCTGGTTGAAAAACCAACCGAGTTTGTAAGTAATCAGGCGGTGATAGGGATCTATTATTTTAAAGAAGCGGAAGTGTTAAAACAAGAACTGGAATACGTTCTGGATAACGACATAATCAATGGCGGAGAATATCAGATAAATGACGGCATTAAACGTATGATGGCTTCCGGAAAGATATTTAAAACCGGAACTGTTGACGAATGGATGGACTGTGGAAACAAAGAGGTTACCGTAGAGACCAATCGTAGAATGTTGGGCTTTTTAGCCGAGAGAGGAGAAGATTTAATTGCTTCAACAATAACGAACCAAAACTCTAAAATTATCGAACCTTGTTTTATTGGAGAAGGTGTACAGCTTAAAAATAGTACGGTAGGACCTCACGCTTCTATAGGAGAAGGCACAATAATTGAGGACAGTAATGTTAAAAATAGTATAATCCAAAAGGAGGCAATGATTAAAAATGCTACTTTGGACAATGCTATGATAGGAAATCATGCCACTTTTGATGGCAATTTTACCAATGTAAGCATTGGAGATTACTGTGAACTGAAATAATGAAGAACAACATCCTATACATATTGGTTTTTTTCGGAATGGTCTTTTTTCCGAAACCTATATATGCACAGGATACAAGGCCTGCTGCCGAAGAGCCTACAGATGACCTTGGAAATGTAAGTGATGCTTTTCAGGATAGCTTTTTTGAAGCCCTTAAACAAAAGGGAATTGAAAACTACGAATTGGCTATAGCAGCACTAAGAAAAGCCGAGAAAGCAGCTAAAAATGACCCTCATCAGGAAGCTGTTGTGTATTTTGAAATGGGGAAAAACCTCACTCAACTAAAACAGTACGAAGAGGCCGAAGAGAACTTCAATAAAGTACTGAAAACTCAAGGAGATCGATTGGATGTTTTGGAAGCATTGTACGATCTTTATTATTTGGAGAAAGACTATGATGCTGCAATTCCGCTGGTTCAAAAGCTTATTAGATTTGATGACGATTACAAAGAAGACCTTGCCAATTTGTATTCTCGTACCAAACAATATGACAAAGCACTTAACATATTGGACGAATTAGATGAGATATGGGGAGAAAGTGATTACAGGGATGCATTACGGTCACAGATCTACCGTCAAACCGGAAATACGTCCGGACAAATTGAAAATTTAGAACATAAGATCGATACCAATCCCAAAAATGAAAAAGATTACCTCAATTTAATCTTTCTGTACAGCGAACAAGGCGATACTCAAAAAGCATTTGATACGGCAAAAGAGCTACTTGAAAAAAATCCAAAATCGCAATTGGCCCACCTGGCGTTGTATAAATTTTATTTGGAAAATGGAGAGTTTAATAAGGCAATTAATTCTATGAAAATTGTTTTTAGGTCTTCGGAAGTTGACAGTGATGGTAAATATCGTGTCTTAAGTGATTTTATTCAGTTTGTGAATACCAATACGCAATATGAGAAAGACCTGGACGAAGCGGTGGCACTTTTTTCAGTAGAAAACAATGGAAAAGTGTATGAGCAGCTCGGAGGATATTATTCAGACAAAGGAATGAAAGAAGAGGCACTGAAATTCTATGAAAAAGGAGTTGCAAAGGACCCGGATAATTTTAGTTTACTAAAGAAAACATTACTGCTTCAAATAAATTTCAACAAATTTTCTGAAGCGGGAAAATTAAGTGCAGATGCTTTAGAAATATTTCCGGCACAACCTTTTTTGTATTTGGTCAATGGGGTTGCCAATATCAAATTGAACAATATAGATGATGCCATAGAAAGTTTAGAGAACGGAATAGATTATTTGTTTGATGACCTGAAAATGGAAAAAGATTTTTATGAACAATTATCTATCGCTTTCCTTCAAAAAGGAGATCGCGAAAAAGGGGATCATTATGCAAAAAAGGCTTCAGAAATTAAATACCCTAATTAAACGTATGAAGTTTAAACCGTTCTATTTTTTAATTTTCGCTTTGATCATGGCCTCGTGTGGTGGAAGCAAAGGGATCAATGGTTCGGCTGTAGCGGATAAGTCACTTTCAGTTAAAGATATTATTGCCAGCCATAAAGGGGCATCTCCCGATTTTTCTACTTTGGCGGCTCGTTTGCATGTTGCCTATGAAGATGAAAATAAACTACAGAGCATTACGGTAAGCTTACGTATGGAAAAGGATAAGACCATTTGGATCAAAGCCTCTATATTAGGAATTACGCTTTCAAAAGTATTGATCACCCCGGAGCGGGTAAGTTACTACGAAACTATTGGCAATACATATTTCGATGGGGATTTTTCATTATTGAGCGAATGGCTGGGAACCGAAATCGATTTTAAAAAAGCCCAGGCTATTCTATTGGGGCAATCTATCTTTAGTGTAAATCCTTCAGAATATACATCCAGGACTTCCCAAAATAAATATCAATTATCTCCAAAACAGCAGCCCCAAAATTTTATTCATTATTTATTTTTAAATCCGAAAAATTTTAAGGTCGCTTCCGGCTCATTGTCACAGCCTAATGATGAAAGGTTACTATCTATACGCTATGACGATTATCAACAAATAGGAAAGGACTTCTATCCTACTAAAATTGTAATAAATGCTTCGGAAAAAGATAAGAATACCAAAGTCGAATTAAATTATAAGAAGATCGATCTCAATGTTTCGATACGTTTTCCGTTTACTATACCAAGTGGTTATGAAGAAATCCAACTGTAGTTTATGAAAAGGTTTAGGTTATATATTTTCTTAGTATTCGGGTTTTTAACGATTGCGACTGTAATCGCTCAACCTAATAAGCAAAGGGAACTGGAAGAAAAAAGGCAGTCAATTCTTCAGGAGATAAAACAGATCAACTCTTTACTTTTTAAAACACAGGGCAGGAAAAAATCTATTTTAACGAATGTTGAGGATTTAAACCACCGTATTACTGCCCGGGAAAATTTAATAAAGGTTACCAATCAACAAGCCAATTTTCTTACCCGGGAGATCAACGACAATCTCGAAAAAATTGATGCACTGCAAAAAGAACTGGAAGAATTGAAAAAGGACTATGCGGCGATGATCAACAAATCATATAAAAGTAAATCCCAGCAAAGCAGGATCATGTTTTTATTGTCTTCGGAAAATTTTTTGCAGGCCTATAAGCGGCTTCAGTACATGAAACAGTATGCAAAACATAGAAAAGAACAAGGAGAGAGTATTAAGGAAAAAACAACGCTACTGGAAACCCTGAATAAGGACCTTACCGAACAAAAGGATAAAAAGCAGGCTCTTATAGAGGAAAATAGGGTCGCAAAAACAAAACTTTTAAATGAGAAAAAGGACCATCAGGAATTAATTAGGTCACTCAAAAAGGACGAGGGTAAATTTTCTGCTCAAATACGTAAAAAGCAGAGAGAAGCAGATGCTATAGACCGTCAGATTGAGGCATTAATTAAATCTGCCATTGCCAAATCAAATAAAGCTTCCGGGACTACAAAAACAGTAAAAACTTCTGCAACTTTTGCACTTACTGCCGAAGCTAAGGCACTAGCAGCAAGTTTTACAAATAATAAAGGGAAGTTACCCTGGCCTGTGGAAAAAGGAGTTGTTGTAAAACGCTATGGAAAACAACAACACCCGCAGCTGCCTAACGTAACAACATTTAATAGCGGTGTGGAGATCGCTACAGAAGCTAACTCGAAAGCACGAGCTGTTTTTAAAGGAGAAGTTCTGGAAATCCAACAACTAAGAGGAGCCAATAAGGCTGTTTATATCCAACATGGAAGTTATATCACTGTATACAATAACTTGATCAGTATTAAAGTAAAAAAAGGCGATAAGGTATCAACCAAGCAGGAAATAGGAACCATTTTTACCAATCCAACCACAGGAAAAACAACGGTAAAGTTCCTTATTTATCAAAATACGAAACGCATGAACCCTGCAGATTGGGTGTTTAGGATGTAACAAAAAAGGGGAGGCGACAGCCTCCCCTTTTTTCTATAAAAACTATTTTTATTTAATGATTAGTTTCTTGGTTGTAATTTGATCTTCAGACTTAATAGAAACAAAGTACAATCCGCTGGCATAGTTTGAAACATCTATTGAGGTTGTATTTGCTTCATTTACACCCCAGTCATCAATATTTAGAATGGTTTGTCCTAAACTATTAGCAATACTAATACCAACAGTATTGAAAGCACTGTCGCTAATAGTAACAAATATTTCATTTGAAGCTGGATTAGGATAAAGAGAAATGGTACTATCCAATAGATTTTCTGAAACATCGAGCACTACTACTCCGGCCACATTTATGTTGTCAACAAATGTGCTATTTCCGTATCCATTGATATTTACAAACCGGAACATGATGTTTTCACCTAAGAAGGTACTTAGATCTATTTCTTCGTTTCGCCAGTCGCTAGCTGATCCCGGAGTCCATTCAGAAGTAATATAACCCGGAACAGTAGACAGGTCTAAATCTGTTTTATCATAAACAACAGTATAGGTGGCTCCACAATCAATAGACGCTTCAACTCTCATTGCATCAAAGAGGGTACTGGAATACTGTGCTTTTGCCAGATCGAAAGATAAAATTGCAGAAGTTGCATTAGTAAGATCAAAGATCTCTGTCACAAAAATATCTTCTTCACCCGCTGCATTGTACGAATAGTTGTCTACAAATGAGGTAACTGTTGCATTTCCATCACTTCCGGTAATACCTGTTCGTTCTGTCCACGTTGTACCTCCGTCTGGGTTATCAATGGTCCAACCGGGAGGAGGAAAGCCATTGGTTTCAAAAGTTTCGGAAAAATCGAGTTGAGTAGCACTAATGACTGCATAGAAATCTTCATCAAGATCATCATTACTTGTGTTTAAATCTCCAACAAGCTCTACAGAAACAGTTAATGTATATGAACCGGTTGTTGTAATAGTTAGCGGTGTGGTAAAATCATATGATACTTGCTGTCCGGACCCTAATGTCCCTGTATAGGTTTCCTGCACCGGCGGATCATTATCCAATTGATAAGAAACCATGAAGTTGCTTTGTGGATCAATTCCGGAGTTTCTAAAAGAAGCTGAAATTGTAATATCTGGAGAACCAGAACAAACCAAGGCAAAATCACTTGGGTCATTGTCTATTGATACAGTAGCAAGATCGGCAGCTAAAGAACAATTTAACAATCCTCCGGGATGGTTTATAGCTATGGTCCTGCGGCTTATCCAGCCATCAGTGTCATTTCTGGCAACTACAGCTGCCCAAATTGGCTCAGTTGGATCTGTAATGGCTACGTTGATCGTTGGAGTAGCAGAATTACCAATTAGATCCATATAAGTTGTTCCGAGCATATAGAAATCATAAGATTCAGCACCGGGTACGGCATTCCAGACAAAGGTTGCATCTGTAGGGCAAACTTGTGAGACCTGAACATTGGTGACTAATTCTGCAATAGAGAAAGTTTCATCACTGGTATCTGAAAATGCTCCACTTGTAATTCGAATTAGGGCTTCACCTGTAACAGTAGCAGGAACATTCCATCCATAGTTAGTAACATCACTGTTTACAGTGGTAATAGTGTTCCATGAGCTTCCATTATCGGTAGAATACTCCAAAAGGAAATTAGCTGTAGTGTTGATAGCGTCCCAATGAATTGATTCTGTCTCACCGGGTACAAAGCTTTCACCTGCATTAGGGTATGTTACTGTAAGATTTTCTGAAATGATCTCATATACTACAAAATATTCCTGTGGCCCTACCGGTACATTGAATCCGGTGATATCAATATCATAATCTCCTGCTGCCGGACTGTTTATTAACACCTGCTCTACATTATTTAAATGATCTGCTCCGTTTGTGGCAGGCAGATCCAATGTGGTTGCATTTGGTGTGTGGTCCAGTATCCAGGGCAAATGTGTTCCGTTAGAAGGGTCCGTTACAACCAGGTCCAGATCATTTACCAGGGCGGGGCTTGCTCCGGGAGAAGCTTGAGGGTCACTCCAATATACCATAAAACGAACTTGCTGAGTCCCTGCAGGGACATTTATAGTGTGTGTATTGGAGGCGCCTTGTGTGATATCATCAGATAAATAACGTCCATCTTCAATGAGCATTCCGGCTCTAAGTCCATTAACAATTCCCCAGCCAAATTTAAAGTCGGGCCCAATATTACCAGCTTCATTAGCTGTATTCATAAGTGTCGCTTTTATCAATGCCGACTGTGGTAAGGCACCACCATTTGCATCGCCATAAGCTTCATATAACTGGGCTGCAATTCCTGCAATACCCGGGGCAGCACCGGATGTACCGCCAAAAACCTGGTATTCGTTATCCTCATCGGTAGAATTTTGATTTTGTCCATTAGCAGCTATATCTGGTTTGATTCTTCCATCGTGTGCTGGCCCACGGCTACTTGAGCCTACCAAAGAACCATCAAAGAAAACATTGGCAGTAGCAATTACATTTTTACCTTGCTTATGGCCACCGGTAATGTTCCCCCACTGATTTCCGGCACCATAACCACAATTGTTGTTGTTGGAGTTTCCGGCAGAAAAAACATGAAGAAGTGTTGGAATAGTTAGTGTTTGTTCATCTACCGTTTGTGTTATAGTAGTATATCCTGCATTACAGCCATTACTGTAAGACGAATTGGTAATTTGAACGTCACCGTTGGTAATCAGGCTTACGGTTTCAGTATCAAGGAAATTAGGTTCATAATCCACTACATAAACATTGGAGCCGGCTGCCATTCCGCGCATCGACGGATCAAGGTTTCCGGCACCTGCCATGATCCCACCAACTCCGTCACCATGAGAGGGACCAGGACCTGTATTTGCCAAACTGTTGTCAATTCTTCCTTGAAAATCTATATGAGGCCCTACAATTCCATCATCGCGAACCATTACCCCAATTCCCAGGCCGGTATAATTTCTACCTGCACCAGTTTGTGTATCCAAGCCGTTGGCTCTATGCAAACTTCTACCTCTGGTATCGTCCGGAACCGAAGGAGCTACAATTAGTTCTACCCATTTTACGTACGGTAAATTGGAAAGGGTTTCCAAACAATTATTTGGAATGGACAGATCTATATTGTTAGACCCTTTGTATTGTTGGCGTAGGGCAATTTGTTGATTTGCCAGGTCATTAATAACAAATTGTGTATTTACATTTTTATGGTGCTGAAGGGTCACCAGTATATTATTACCATCTGTTGCCCAATGTTCATAAGGTGGGCTTTTTAATGCTGTAGATAGTTTATGGGCTCCTGCAACAGGAACAATAGCCCTAACTCCATTGTCTTTAAGAAAAGAAATAGCGATAGTTTCCGGAAAATAGAACAAATAGGTTTTGTTAGGGATATATTCCAATAATTGAAGATTATTGGATTTAAAAAGGTCTTGTACAGATTGTGTTGGAGTTTCGTAAAACTGTACCCAGCCATAGTAACCGTCGTCCAGCTTTGAGGATTCCGGCATTTGGTTCCATTCAAACGAATCAATATTTTCGGAAATTTCAATATTTTCATTTTGAAATTGAATAGTGTAGCGAGATTGAGCAAAAGACATTGAAAAAACAAATGCCATTGCCAATAAAATGAAACTTTTAGGCTTCAATTGTAGGGGGAAGGTAGTTTTTTTCATTTGTGATAAATTAGGTTTAAGAATTAGTTTTTGATGGGTTATTTTTTAATAAGAGTTTCAAATATAGATATTTAAAACCTAAGACTACTATAATACCTATAGAAAAGCAGACCTCTATTCAATGAAATAGCCGTCTAAGACATTGGTCGAGACGGCTACTTTTTATTAACAGAAAAAATATTTGATTTACTGAATGATCAACTTCTTAGTAATAGAAATTCCTTCAGATTTAATTGTGATAAAATACAATCCGGTTTTATAGTTGGAAACATTAAGTGAAATTCGGTTAGAACCGTTGGGCACTTCGTTCACATGCTGCAATTCTTGTCCTAAACTATTGGTTACACTTACCTTTAAAGTTTCAGGCAGGGCGTTGTTAAAAGCAATGGTCACTTCATTGCTGGCAGGGTTTGGGTATAATGCAATGCTTTCCAATGCAATATCTTCAAGCCCCAACACACAGTTTAATAATCCACCACCGTAATTTACAGCATTACTTCTTAAGCCTTCCCAACCCTCCGTATCATTTTTTGGAGCAACTGCATACCATATTTCGGCATTAAAATCAGTAATAGGAACAGTAATACTATTGGTGTTGGAAGTACCTACTACTTCCATATACTTGTCTCCTAACATATAGAGGTCATAGGACTCTGCATCTTCTACTTCATTCCACTCAAAAGAAGCTGTTGTTTCACATACGGTTACAATCGATACTCCGCTCGCCTGCCTGGCAATGGAAAAGGTTTCATCACTGGCATCCTGAAAAGCACCACTTGTAATTCGTACAAGTGCCTCTCCGGTTATTTCAATAGGAATACCCCAGGAAAAAGTGCTGGCACTATTATTTACCGTGGCTATGGGAGTCCAGTTGGAACCGTTGTCCGTAGAATATTCCAGGTCATAATCCGTAGTAACATTAATAGCATCCCAATGAATTACCTGTGCCGTTCCCGGAACAAACTTCTCACCGGAATTTGGATGTGTAAGTGTAAGGTTCTCCGAAATAATCTCGTAAACTATAAAGTATTCTTGCGGGCCTACCGGAACATTGAATCCGGTAATTTCAATATCGTAATTACCTGCTACAGGATCATTTATTACTACCTGCTCCATATTATTTAAATGATCTGCTCCATTGGTAGCCGGTGTGTCTAATGCAGTTGCATTAGGTGTTGGGTCAAGTATCCATGGTAAATAGTCCGTGCTTCCGGGGTCTGATACTACCATATCCAGGTCATTGACCAATGCAGGGTCTGCACCTGCGGTAGCCGCAGGGTCGTTCCAATATACCATAAAACGTACTTGCTTTGTTCCGGAAGGAACAGCAATTGTATGATTATTGCTATTTCCTTGCGTTATGTCATCTGAAAGATAACGCCCATCCTCAAGTAATAATCCTGCGCGTAGAGCATTTACAAGTCCCCAGCCCCATTTAAAATCAGGACCTGTATTTCCTTTGTCTTGTGCCGTATTTAAAAGTGTAGCTTTAACGAGGGCAGATTGTGGTAAAGCACCACTATTTGCTTCGGAATATACTTGGTATAACTGGGCAGCGATTCCTGCAATTCCGGGGGAAGCAAAAGAAGTACCATTCGTACTGGAAACGTATGAGTTGTTAGGTAATGTGGAAGAAACACCCGCACCATGAGCTACAATATCGGGCTTAATTCTACCATCGGTAGCCGGTCCCCGACTACTGGAACCTGCTAAGGTTCCTATAAAATTGGAACTACCGGTTGCAATAACATTTTTTCCTTGTTTATGACCCCCGGTAATATTACCCCAGCCGGCCCCTGCACCATAACCACAATTTGAAGTTCCCGAATTACCACACGAAAAAACATGTAATAAAGTGGGTTCTGTATTAGTTTGCAGGTCTACGGTACGTGCTCTCGTATTATAGCCATCATTACAACCGTCCCCATAAGAAGAGTTGGTAATTTGTACTGAACCGTCATTAATTAAATTTGTTGTGGAAAGGTCTAGAAAACTGGAGGTATAGCCTACCACATGTAACTCTGACCCGGCTGCCATGCCTCTAATGGTTGGGTTTATATTCCCGGCACCACTTAGTACTCCGGCTACACGATCTCCATGTGTACTGGTAGACCCGTTATTCCCTATTAAACCATTTATTCTGCCTTCAAAGTCAATATGAGGGCCTACTGCTCCATCATCTCTAACCAAAACACCTATCCCTTCACCTGTATAATTTCTTCCGACATTTGTTTGGGTATCCAGACCATTGGTTCTATGAAGATTTCTACCTCTCATATCTTCTTTAACCGGAGGAGGTGCAATTAATTCAACCCATTTTACATAAGGGAGGTTAGACAATTCATCCAGGCAATTATTTGGGATGGAAAGCTCCAGATTATTTGAGTTTGTATACTGGCGCGTCAATGCAATTTGTTTTGTAGCAAGGTCCTGAATTACAAAACTTGAACTTACATTTTCATGGTGTACTAAAGTTACCAGAATATTATTTCCGTCAATCGCCCAACTTTCATAAGGCGGATTCTTTAAAGCTGAAGAAAGTTTAAAGCTACTTTCTACAGGAACTATGGCCCGTACTCCTTTGCTTTTCAGATATGCTATCGAAATATTTCCGGGGAAATAAAACAAATAAGCTTTATTGGGAATATATTCTAACAACTGAAGGTTATTAGCCTTAAACTCATTTTGAATATCTTGAGAAGGTGTTTCATAAAACTGAACCCATCCAATATATCCATTGTCAAGTTGAGAAGATTCCGGCATTTGACTCCATTCAAAAGAATCAATATTTTCAGAGATCTCTATAGAATTTCCTTGCAACTGGATTGTATATTGATTTTGAGCGAATGACACCGAAAAGGAGAATACACAGGCAAAAAATGATACATAACTACTTTTCAAAAGAAAAGCAAGAGTAGTTTTTTTCATAGTTAGTGATTTAGATTAGGATATAAATGTGTTAGTGATTTTTAAAGAATACCAAATATATTCAATTAGCCTAAAAAACCTACAAAAAATGCTGTTAATTAAGATGTTGCTAAAAAATGGAGCCTCTATGGATCTGCCAGATCCATAGAGGCTCTTATCTGTTTTAAGAATGATTTTTTAGAATTATTCAAAAAGTGCTTTTAGCTCCGTAGCTTCTTTAGGAGCTATTTTTCCGGCCAGAAGTAAACTTAACTGCCTTCTTCGCAAAGCAGCGGCATGTCTTTCTTTCTCCAGTGTAGTTTCGGGGATCAATTTTGGGACAGGAACAGGGCTACCCATTTCGTCTACGGCGACAAAGGTGTAAATACCCTCATTTGCTTTGCTCCGCATTCCACTTTCACGATCTTCGATCCATATATCCAGGAAAACTTCCATAGAGCTTTTAA
Source organism: Altibacter sp. (assembly GCA_028285705.1). GTDB lineage: Bacteria > Bacteroidota > Bacteroidia > Flavobacteriales > Flavobacteriaceae > JANQOS01. Next base: position 2,251 of record JANQOS010000126.1, on the reverse strand, counting down.
AAGCACGAGATACATGTGCTTCCACGGTAACGACGCTTCCTAAAGGGATCATTTTATTAAATGCAACGTGATTTACAGAAGCTGTCACAACAATACGTCTACTATGTCTTCTGGCAGCTATACTGGCAGCACGGTCCATTCTGGCTAATAATTCACCACCAAACATATTGCCAATTGGATTGGTTTCACTGGGAAGTACCAGATCTGTTATTACAGTCCGAGAGTCTTTAGGTGTCTTTGATTCCATTGAAATTTTTTTGCAAAGGTACACAGTATTCCCACGAAAGAGGAAATGTTTTTATTGAAAAGAGAAGATTATTTTTTTAGTTCCTGTACCAATAACCAGGCGTCTTTATTCTCGGTACGTTTAATAGATCGAAGACTTTGCAATGCTTCCAGGCGATCTTCGTAGCTGCTGTACACTACCTGGTGTAGCCCATACTTGTTTTTACCAATTAGTTTTGGAGAAAATCCCTTTGCGGTTAGTTGAGCTATTTTTTTATGAGCATTGTCTTCTATTCTAAATGCTCCGGCTACAATATGATATTTACCAATTTGTTTGGGAAGTGTGACATTAATGGCAGGTAAAGGACTTTCAATAACAAAAGTAGCCTCCTGTATTTGACTTTCCACTAACATATCTGCTTTCTGCTTCTCTGCAAAATTATGTTTTTGCACTTGCCCTTCATAAATTTTAAGGCCGCCCAGACCCGTTATAGCAATGGCAATAAGGCCCACAGCAGCATATCTAAGATAAGGTTTGGCAGTTCTTCTCTCAGGGGTAAAAAGAATAGGTGTTTTTTCTTCAAGTGTTCTTACGTTCTCTTTATAAACTTCACGATTGATCTTGTGTGAAACAAAAGAACTCAATCCAAAAGAGGCAGTACTGAAATTTTCTTTTTCCGAAGGTAAGAACTGAACTGATTTCTCTCCGTTCAAAAAGAATTCACCAATTCTTTTCAGAGAAACCGTTTCTCCTTCGGAGAGTTGTAAAGAAAGCTTTCCTGTAAAATTTCTAATTTTCTGAAGCGCGGTTTCATAACTGCAATTTTCTACTGATGCAACATAATTAGCAAGCAAGCCATCGTTGGTCTGCAACTGCCTGTTAAAAGAGAGGGTTTTTCCCGGCGGATAAAACGTATCTGTATCGATCTTTGCAGAATGGTATTGCGTTAAAAATGCCCCAAATCCCGGAATGATCACACATTCATACCGGTATAATAAATCATTGATGTAAGTTGCTAATTGCATTAAAACAAACTTAATTTTTTTTTCAGTTGCATTCAATTTTAAATGTAGTAACTTATTAACACATAAAAAAGTTTAATTTTGGAAGCTCCCCGGTTTTTTAGAAACCGATGTATGCTTTCAAGAACTGAATTACTTTACACCCTTGCGCTTCAATGTGTTCCAAACTTAGGAGACACTTCCGCAAAAAAATTGTTACATCACGTAGGCTCTGCAGAAGGAGTTTTTAAGGAAAACAAAAAAACGCTTTTAAAGATCGATGGTATTGGAGCTTTTAAACTGAAAGATCTTTCAGAGAAAGGGTTACTAGATGCAGCAGCAGAAGAACTTAGGTTTATGGAAGCACATGGTATTGCATTTAGTTATTTTAAAGACAAAACATATCCTGAAAAGTTAAGGCATTGCCCGGATGGGCCTATTCTATTTTTCCATAGCGGAAATATCGACCTTCAAAATAAGAGAATACTTAGTATTGTAGGAACCCGAAATATTACCACTTATGGCACTGCTTTTTGCAAGAAAATGATAGAAGAATTAGCACCTTTGAATCCTGTTATCATTTCCGGATTTGCTTATGGAGTGGATATTACCGCACACAAAGCTGCAATGGACCATGGGTTGCAAACAGTTGGTTGCCTGGCGCATGGTTTCAACCAAATTTACCCGAAACAACATAAAAAGTACATTACTAAAGTTGAAGAGAACGGAGGGTTCATTACTGAATTTTGGAGTAGTGACTCGTTTGATCGGAGTAATTTTTTAAAACGAAACCGGATCATTGCGGGAATGAGTGAAGCTACGATCGTTATAGAATCTGCCGAAAAAGGAGGAAGTCTTGTAACTGCAGATATTGCCAATTCGTATAACCGGGAGGTATTTGCTGTTCCCGGAAGAGCTACAGATCTGCAAAGCCAGGGCTGCAATGACCTTATAAAGTCCCAGCAGGCACATTTATTAACAAGTGCTGCGGATGTTATTTACATGATGGGTTGGGAGCTTCAAA
>JANQOS010000123.1 GCA_028285705.1 Altibacter sp. | reverse complement strand
TCATCCTGTTTTAGGTCGAGGTGGTATATACTGCCATCCGGGGTAAGGATCAGTTCAGATTCGGGAATTCTCATAGTACTATTATCCTCCAACACGTTTGGTTTTAAATCCTTTGTCCTGTAAAAATTGCATTATTTTATCACGATAATCACCCTGGATGATAATCTGTTCGTTTTTAAAACTACCACCAACACTTAACAGTTGTTTGATCTCCTTGGCAAGTTGTTTGAAGTCGCTAGTAGCACCTGTATATCCTTCAATGATCGTTATAGGCTTCCCTTTTCGCTTCTCATATTTGCAGATAAGCGGAGCATCCTGTAGCCAAACGGTAGATTCTTTGGTGGTTTCAGGCTCTTCAGAAGAAGGAACATGTTCCGGAAAAAGATTTTTTAACTGGTCTTGTAAATCCATTATTTCTTTATCAACCCTATTTCAACCAAACGCTGGTGTAAAAATTCTCCTGCCGTGATATCTTCGTATGCCTTGGGATGTTTATCGTCTATACATTTTTCCAGGCAATTCAATTTCATATCACTACGAGGGTGCATAAAGAACGGTATTGAATATCTCGGATTTCCCCATTCTTCTTTTGGCGGATTCGCCACACGGTGAATGGTCGAACGCAATTTATTATTGGTATGGCGCTCCAGCATGTCGCCCACATTGATCACCAGTTCGTCTTCTTCAGGAATGGCATCGATCCATTCTCCATCCTTACGAAGTACCTGTAAGCCTCCGGTAGAAGCCCCCATTAAAAGTGTGATCAAATTGATATCTCCGTGAGCCCCAGCCCGAACAGCACCTTGGGGTTCTTCGGTAATAGGAGGGTAGTGGATAGGACGCAGGATGCTGTTTCCATTGGTTGCCCAGTGGTCAAAGTAATGTTCATCAAGCCCTATATATAAAGCAAGTGCCCTTAATACGTAGATTCCGGTTTTTTCCAGCATTCTATAGGCCTTCATACCGGTTGCATTGAACTCCGAAATTTCAGAGACCATGACATTATCAGGATAAGAGTCGGGTAGATTTGCATCTTCGGTAGGCTCCTGTCCAAAATGCCAGAACTCTTTCAAGTCACCTTCCTTCTTTCCTTTGGCATGTTCCTTTCCAAACGAAACATATCCTCGTTGGCCTCCTAAGCCTTCTATTTCATATTTCTTTTTTGTTTCAACGGGAAGTGCAAAAAAAGATTTAACTTCCTTGTAAAGGCTTTCAACCAGGTCGTCACTTAAAAAATGGTTTTTAAGTGAAACAAAACCTATTTCTTCATAGGCACGGCCTATTTCATCTACAAATTTCTGTTTTCTAACCGGGTCGCCCGAAACAAAATCGGCTAAATCTACGCTGGGTATATTATTCATAACGGAAGTAATTAAGACTACAAATATACCAAAATAGTAGCGCAATTCCGAAGATAAAAAAACGACTTTATTATATGGTTACACTCGGTTTTTTTCTACTTTTGGACAATTCAAATAAATGCTATGAGCTCTAAAACATTGCCAACAGTTCATTTTAAGTACGACAGGGAAGGTCTGGATGATAACACCTTGATTTCCTTATACAAAAGGATGCTAAAGCCGCGTATGATCGAAGAAAAAATGCTGATCCTATTACGACAGGGCAAAATATCCAAGTGGTTTAGCGGAATTGGACAGGAAGCTATTTCGGTGGGGATTACTTCCGTGCTGCACAAAGATGAATATATTTTACCCATGCACCGGAATTTGGGAGTATTTACAACACGTGAAATTCCGTTGCATCGATTGTTCTCACAATGGCAAGGTAAGGCCAGCGGATTTACAAAAGGCCGGGACCGTAGTTTTCATTTTGGAACCCAGGAATACAATATTGTAGGAATGATATCGCATCTGGGACCGCAATTTGGTGTTGCAGATGGTATCGCGCTAGGTAATGCACTTAAAGAAAATAATCAGGTCTGTGCTGTATTTACCGGTGAAGGTGGTACAAGTGAAGGAGATATCCATGAAGCATTGAATGTGGCTTCTGTCTGGAAGTTACCGGTTCTTTTTTGTGTTGAGAATAACGGCTACGGACTTTCTACCCCTACAAGAGAACAATATAATTGTGAGCACATAGCAGACCGGGGAAAAGGATATGGGATGGAAGCTCACATTATTGAGGGTAACAACATCCTGGAGGTCTATACAAAAGTAAATGCGTTGGTTGCAAGTATGCGCCAGAACCCGCGCCCGATACTCCTGGAGTTTAAAACCTTTAGAATGCGTGGGCACGAAGAGGCAAGTGGTACTAAATACGTTCCACAGCAGCTAATGGACGAATGGGCCGCAAAAGATCCCCTGGAAAACTATGCCGAATACCTGAGGTCCAATAATATTCTTTCTGAAGAAGATGAGGTAGAGTTCAAAAAAGAGATCATTCATGAAATAAACGAAAATCTTGATATTGCCTTTGCTGAAGAAGAAATTATTTCAAGTGAAATAAATGAGTTAAATGATGTATTTCAATCATTTACATATCAAGAAGTTAAACCCAATGATAAAACTGAAGAATTACGACTTGTCGATGCTATTTCATTAGGATTGAAACAAGCTATGCAGCGCCATGACAATTTGATATTGATGGGACAGGACATAGCCGAATACGGAGGTGTTTTTAAGATCACAGATGGTTTTATAAAAGAATTTGGAAAAGAACGTGTACGTAATACACCTATCTGTGAGTCTGCTATTGTCTCGGCTGCTATGGGATTGTCTATTAACGGATTCAAAGCAGTTATGGAAATGCAATTCGCAGATTTTGTAACCTCAGGATTTAATCCGATCATAAATTATCTGGCCAAGTCGCATTACCGTTGGAACCAGAATGCCGATGTAGTGATCAGAATGCCTTGCGGTGCCGGAGTAGGAGCTGGCCCTTTCCATAGCCAGACCAACGAAGCATGGTTTACACATACTCCCGGGCTTAAAGTGGTCTATCCTGCTTTTCCATACGACGCAAAAGGACTACTTGCCACAAGTATAGAAGATCCAAATCCCGTGTTGTTCTTTGAGCACAAAGCATTGTACAGAAGTATTCGTCAGGAAATACCTACAGATTATTATACGCTGCCTATTGGGAAAGCTTCTGTTCTAAAAGAAGGAAATGATGTTACGGTAATTACTTACGGAGCCGGGGTACATTGGGCTTTAGACACCTTAGATGAACTTAAGGATGTTTCGGCTGACCTGATAGACCTTCGTACGTTAATGCCATTGGATACTGAAACGATCTACGCTTCGGTCAAAAAGACCGGAAAAGTGGTCATCTTACAGGAAGACTCTTTATTTGGCGGTATTGCTTCAGATATTTCGGCATTGCTTTCAGAAAATTGTTTCGAACATTTGGACGCTCCCATAAAGCGTATTGCCAGTATGGAGACCCCAATTCCATTTGCCGCACAATTGGAAGCTCAGTATCTATCAAAAAGTAAGTTCAAGGAATCTTTGTTGGACCTGTTAGCGTATTAAATTTTTTGAAATAGCAGTATTCATGAAATTATGAATAAATATTTCTATGACTATTTACACTTTTATAGTATCTTAGTATCGATTCCCCATCAAAATTTTTAACTTACATAATCAAATAATAACACTCACCATTTATGAAAAAATTAGTTTTATTATCTGTTTTGGTTACACTTGTATTTGCTTGCGGTACACCAAAAACAGTACAGGAATCAAGAAAAACAATTAAAGGAAACTGGACGTTGGACACTATTACATATAGCGAAGCCGGAACTTTTAATGTAACCGTCTTCAGTGATACTTCAAAAGAATGTTTTGAAGGTACAACATGGAAATTTGTTCCCAACAATAACAGAGGGATCTATACGGTAAATAACAGTAATTGTCCTACCGGGGACCGTAATTTTATTTTTGATATTCAGGAAATGGATCCTAATTCCGGTTTGTATGATTTCTTACTAAAACCTACCGATGAAAAATACAAATCGCCGGATAACAAAGGATTTAGAGTACGACTGGCGAGACTTAACAATAATTCCATGCAATGGGAACAAACGGTTTCATTGGATGGAAAACCCTTTAAAATAACTATGAACTTTTCAAAAATCAGTGAATAATGAAAACATGTATTAAAAGTATATTTTTAGCTGCATTATCTTTAGCTCTTGTGGTAAGTATTTCCAGCTGCGAAGCAACTAAAAATGCAAATAACAAACAAAAAGGTGCCGTTATTGGTGCTGCCGGAGGTGCTATCTTAGGTGCTATTATCGGGAACAATGTAGGTAAAGGAGGTAATGGAGAGATCGGCGCCGTAATCGGTGGTGTTGTGGGAGGTACTGCCGGAGTCCTTATTGGAGCCAAAATGGACAAGCAAGCCCAAAAAATAGAGGAAGAAATTCCTGGTGCCGAAGTGGAACGTGTGGATGATGGAATTGTAATTACCTTCGACGAGAACAGTGGCGTATATTTTGCTACCGGTAAGTACAACATCAATGAAGCTTCAAGAGAAACACTCGATAAATTAACATCCATCCTTAAAGAGTATAGCGATACTAACGTATTGGTTGTAGGACATACGGACAGTGTGGGATCAGACGAATCCAACATGACACTATCCAAGAACAGGGCAAATGCGGTAACAAATTATTTTACCGGAACCAAAGGGTTGAACCCCAGCCGTTTTACTACCAACTGGTATGGAGAGCAAAGCCCGGTAGGTGATAACAATACTGCCGAAGGTAGAGCAAAAAACCGTCGAGTTAATATTGTGATCGTACCTAACGAACAAATGATAGAAGATGCCCAAAATGAGGCAGACGGTAACT
>JANQOS010000106.1 GCA_028285705.1 Altibacter sp. | reverse complement strand
TTAAGATAACTTGCGGCGGATTTTGAATTGTTTTCAGAAAATCCATACCCGAGATCTTTGGCAAGTGAATATCCAAAAAAATGAGGTCGACAGTATCGTGTTGTAGAAAGGTAATTGCCTCCAAAGCATTAGAAAAGGTCCCTTTAAGTGTTAAAGAACCTACATCGCCGATAAACTTTTCCAAAATACGTTGTGCAGGCGGTTGGTCTTCTATGATAATACAGGTTCGGTTCATATTAGGTATTGCTTTGCAGGTACAAGGTAAGATTTACATTGTAAACATTATTACTCTCGGCCACAGATAGGTCGTGTTGGTTTGGGTAAAGGATCTTCAGGCGTTTTTTTACATTTTCCAAACCAATTCCTTCAGATAAGCTTTCATTGTTGGCATTTGGTAAAAAACTGTTGCTGCATTTAAAGTTCAGTACTCCGCTTTCTTCAATATCAATATGTATATCTATAACAATATGGTCGCTTTGGCTTGCTGTACTGTGTTTAAATGCATTTTCAATAAAAACCATTAAAATTAAAGGCGCTATAACATAATTATCTGGTATTGCAGAGGTGCTAAAACTTACCTTTCCCCTATCTTCAATTTGTAATTCATTTAAAGCTGTAAAATGCTTTAAGTGTTCTATCTCTTTTTTTAGTGACACAAAATCTTCTTTGCAATCATACAACATATAGCGTAGTACGGACGACAGTTCCAATATTATCGATGGTGTCTTTGGAGAGCTTTCAATGGCATGCGAGTACAAATTATTAAGGTTGTTAAATAAAAAATGGGGGTTTATCTGTGATTTTAGGAACCGTAATTCACTTTCTTTGATCGAGGACCGTAGTTGTTCAACTTCTACCTGTTTGGTGATCGCGTCCAAAGCCAGTTTAAACCCTACCATTGTAAGTACCAGGGGCACTATATCCAATAAAGTATAGAATACGTTAGAAACGTATTTACCGCGTCTGTCACTAAAAAAGATACGTTCCAGCACATATTCTTCCATTACATATGCAAATCCGAAAATTAGTGCCAGTGCCAGAAAAAATCTTAAGTACTTTTTGGTGTAAAAGAACAATGGCAAACAGACATAGCCAATAATAAAAGCCAACAATACATAATTTAAAAAGAATACAAACTTGCTCCATTCGATCTTAGGGCTATCCTTATCGAAAGAATAGAAAATGAACAGGACCACCAAAAACAGTATCTGATATATCCATTCTTTTCTGTCTATTTTTTTAAATAATCGCTTCACTTTTCAAAAATACAGTATTAAGGGTAATCATTTCGGCTTAATCTGTGGCCAACAATAATAAGCAGTCGAACAACAGTTATAAAAGCCTAAAACGCATATTTGTCGTTTGAGGTAAAACTTTTGGCGTTTACGGATTTCTTTTTTTATGAGAACTGTTAAATACAGATTTTTGTATTCAAATAAATTGAGCGTTAGAATGAATACCTTACGATTTTATATAGTTTATAGTCTTTTCTTCCTGGGATGTATTGCAGCGAATGCGCAGGAAAAAATTATTACGGGAAAAATAATTGAAAACGGGAACAACCTTCCAGTAGAGTTTGCAACGGTGCTAATAGGTGATAATACCACTCAAAAACCTATTACCGGGACTACCACTAATGAAAAGGGAGAATTCATTATAAAAACTACTGCGACTAATTTTTATGTTGAAGTGAGTTTCATCGGCTTTATAACCCAAAAGATCTCCGATTTAACACCGGAAGGCAACCATATAGATCTGGGAACGATCACTTTATCTGAAGATGCCGGGCAATTGAACGAAGTTGTGGTACAGGCCGAAAGATCGACAACTGTCTTTAAACTCGACAAACGGGTCTTTAATGTTGGTGCAGATTTAAGCAGTACGGGTGCAAGTGCATTGGAAGTACTCAATAATGTACCGTCCGTCAACGTAAATATTGAGGGAGAAATTAGCTTGCGGGGAAGTACAGGAGTGCAAATATTGATCAATGGGAAACCATCCGTACTGGCCAGTGAAGAAGGAAATGCATTGGGAAGTATTACGGCAGATATGATCGAAAAAATTGAAGTGATCACAAATCCGTCTGCTAAATATGATGCATCCGGAACTTCCGGGATCCTAAATATTGTACTTAAGAAATCTGAAAAGAAAGGGTTAAATGGTTCAGTTACATTAAATACAGGGGTTCCTAACAATCACAGTATCGGCGTTAGCTTGAATCGTCGTACCGAAAAATTCAATCTGTTTAGTCAAATTGGGTATGGAAGAAGAACGATGCCAAGAGAAAGTGAAATAACAAGCTTAGATAGATCGACAAACACAACATTGACAACGATAGGAGATGATGAAAAAAACGAAAACTTCTTTAATCTTGTCTTAGGGACAGATTATCATATAAACAGCTTTAATGTAATTACACTGTCCGGACATTATGCCATTGAAGATGAAAAAGAAATTGCCGATCAGAACTATAGTTTTTTAGATGATACACAAACCGTTACCGATGCGTGGAACCGCCGTGAACATACTACGGCGACCAATCCAAAATGGGAATATGAATTGCAATACAAAAAGGACTTTAAAGACCACGAAGAGCATAGCCTCCTATTTAGTGCATTAGGAACTTCATTTAGTAAGGATAAAACTTCAAACTTTATAAATACAACAACCGTGGGAAGCAGCCCCAACTCCATACAGGAAGCACGTACCAATTTTGCCCAAAACGAGTATACTTTTAAATTGGATTATACACATCCGTTTTCAGAAAGATATATCATTGAGGCCGGGGCGCAATATGTTATTGATGATGTTAGTAATGACTATGAGGTTAGAGATTTCATTAACAATGTATGGGAAGTTGATACTGATTTCAGCAATATTTTTGATTATAATCAAGGTGTATTAGGTGTATACGGAACTTTTGCCTACGAAGACGAAAAATGGGGAATAAAAGGTGGATTGCGTTTAGAAGATACCGGGCTTAAGACCAAGCTGGTAAATACTAATGAAAGCAATGATCAAAACTACACGAATCTGTTTCCCAGTTTACATACATCATATAAACTAAGTGATGACTTTTCATTACAAGCCGGTTATTCCAGACGAATTTACAGGCCTAACCTATGGAGTTTAAATCCGTTTAATTCATTTAGAGATAACTTCAATATTTTTACCGGGAACCCAAATCTACAGCCGGAATTTACAGACTCATTTGAAATTACCAGTATTCACAAATTTGATGGAGTCTCTTTAAATTTTGGGGTGTATCACAGAAGAACAGATGATGTCATTGAACGTATTACTACATTCGAAAATAATGTTTCAATCTCCCGGCCGGAAAATATTGGAACCAACAATGCAACAGGTATAGAGTTAAATGCAAAATACAGCCCTGCACAATGGGTAACATTTACAACAGATTTTAACTACAATACCTTTAAGCGTCAGGGCCAATTTGAAATGACAATTTTTGATTTTACAGGAGATCGCTGGACTTCAAGATTAACAGGCAAATTTAAATTACCTGCCAGCTTTACTGTAGAAGCTACCGGAAATTATCGTTCCAAATATAAGAACGTGCAAAGTGAAATATCTGATAATATATTTATGAATCTAGGTGTTCGTAAAAAAATGATGAAAGGACGTTTAAACGCAAATTTAAGCATTCGTGATCTGTTTGCTTCCAGAAGAAACCAATCGGTCACAGATCAGCCAGACTTTTATAGAACATCCGATAGTCAAAGAGGCCGCTTTGTAACCTTTGGATTAAGTTTTGGGTTTGGCAAAGGAGAAGCTATGGAATTTTCCGGACAGAAAAGGTTTTAGAGATTACCTGAACAAACAATGATATCCCACTTCTTTATAATTGCGTATGGTATTTTACATCAAATTGATCCGGAATACTCTCTTTTGCTTCACCTAAATTTTGACGAAGGTCAATCTCTATACCTCTGGCAATAGTAGATATTGGCACATCATTGGCAGTACCTTCAAAAGGATTATCCCCTGTTCTTCCTATACGTTCCATAGTATGAAAGACCCAGGCAATAAGAACATAAATTGGAATTGTAAGCCAGATGAATAAGTTACCAATAAGTGGATTCTTATCTGCAATATCAGCCCCTATTTCGGCAAATTGAGGTATTAGGGCAAGGGGTAAAAGCAGTACGAAGATCCACATAAAAAAACGATTGAGTGTTGCAAATTGCCTTGGATAGGGAAAGTTTTTAATACGTTCACTTTTACCCTGAAGCGTAAACAATTCCTGGAGTACGTTTTCCAATTCCAAAAAAGAAAATTCCCAAACATAGCCTTGTTCTTTCAATTTTTTTAAATGATGTGACTGTAAGTACAATAAGGCTGTTTGCTTATTATTCCTATTCATAACATAGGTAAAGTCAGCATCTGAAATGTAAGGTTTTAGGTCTGTTTCCAAAGATGATTCTTTTTCAGGCGGTCTAAGGTCCCATTCCTGATTGGTTCTGTGATTGATCGTAGTTTCCCATGGTTTTTGCATTCGCATGGCATGACGCAATGCAGTCATCCAGGCAATATGGCGGTAGGTCAGGGTTTTTATCTCATTTTGTAAATGGTCATCTGCTTTGGCCTCTTTTGCATATTCATTACTTACCATATCCTGTACAAACATTCCAAAGGTTCTGGAGGTATTTACAATACCACCCCAGATTTTTCGAGCTTCCCATATACGGTCATAGGTTGCATTGTTCTGAAAACCAATTACAAAAGCTACTGCCGTTCCAATTAACGCCAAAGGCGTCCAGGGAATTTTAAACCAGGTGATATCAAAAAAGTTATAAAGGGCGACCCAAAGAACAATGATGATAAGAAACAACAAGGTTTCAAAACGGGTCCACCAGGCCATCTCACGAATAGAATAATTCTTTTTTATTAGCATACTTAATTGTGTTTGTTACTTCTTTATAATGTAAATGTAGCTTTTAATTTTTATTTAAAATATTAGACGGTAGTACCTTTTCGTTATGCTACTAAGCACCTTCATTGAAAATATGGCAACAAAAAAGCCCATCAGTATTGACGGGCTCTGTAAAGTAATCTGTTTTATTTTTTAATTTAACATAAAGTCTTCTTTCTTAAAGCCATTGTTGAATTTAATTTGACTAAAAGTATATTCACCAATAGGTACATAGTCTCCCTTTTCATTAGGCATAAATCCTTTTCGTACCGTAGTCACTAAAATACCGTCAACTTTTTCATACGTCAGGGTCATTTTCAATATGGGTTTTTCAATTCCCCAATCCGGTAGTGAAAAATAGAATTGATCTATTAAATGTGTATTAGGGTTGAAATATAGGATGTATTCATCGTTCTTTTCTTTTTTGGTAATATCGGCGTCATAAACAAGGCTTACCTTATCATACGTGACATCCCCTACTTTTTCCGTACCAAGGTATTTATAGTTTGTACCCGGGTCCATTAATTTGTACATCATGGCGAACCAATAGAAATTTACTTTACGTAAAAATATAGTTCCGCCAATGGCTTTCGGGTCTGTTATAGGTTTTCCATCCAGGGTCAATGCCGGCTTGTTATCTACATATGATTGTATGGCGATTCCTTTTTTTCCGGGCATGACATTCAGGTCATGCTGCTCATAAGATGCCCAGGAATGTTCACCATGAAAGATGTGACGCTCTGTTGAAACGTCTTTTCCTTTATCAAAGTTATCATAGACATAATGAAATTGAACATCCTTTTTGGCTGCTAATGCTTCATAACCACCGTTTACTGCTATTAAAGCATTTAATAATTCTGCTGATTTAGCATCTGTATGTTGAGCGTTCGCTGAAAGTATACTTATGAGTACTACTAAGATACTGCTCAGGGTACTTTTAATTTGTGATTTCACGTTCATAACGATTTTTTGGATTATAAATTTGTAGTATACAAGTCGGTATTAACTTAAGAACTTACAGTTGACAATTTTAATGTAACCGACAGGGTACTTATTTTACTATCTCCCACTCTCCTGTAGCAGTTATTCAGTTTTAATAGTTTGAAACACGAGTGTTCATAAATTTATTTGCCCGATTTTGTTGCACCAAACTATAAATCAAAATAAGTTATATCTTTAATCAGAAGATCGTCCAGGGTTTAAACCAACTTTCGGCATATATGGCAAAAAAAAGCAGCAAACCTCATAAATTCGGTACTTTTTTAGGCGTTTATACCCCTAGTATATTGACCATCCTTGGTTTGATCATGTACTTGCGGTTTGGTTGGGTCGTCGGAAATGTGGGGTATATAAAGACAGTCCTTATTGTTTTAATGGCCAGTTCCATTACATTTATTACCGGTTTAAGTGCCTCTGCGATCGCTACGAATATTAAAGTAGGCGTTGGAGGTGAATACTATATGATCTCCCGAAGCCTTGGCCTGGAGCCCGGTGGAGCCATTGGGATTCCGTTGTACCTATGTCGTACCCTAAGTGTTACTTTTTACTGTTACGGTCTTTCTGAAGCCATATTAGTGTTATGGCCGGAAAGCCAGGGTATCTTACCGGACTATTCTTTACAAGGCCTTACCATATTGTTTATTGTTTTGATCACAGCCCTATCGGGGAAAAGTGCGAAACTTGTATTGAAATCACAGATCCCGATTATGATCATTGTCGGTGCTTCTATCATCGCCTTGGCCATCGGTGTACTAACTCAAGACCTCCACGCTCCTACTACGGTTGCCAGTTATAGCACTGCACCCGAAGGATTCTGGTATGTGTTTGCCGTTTTCTTTCCTGCTGTTACCGGCTTTACAGCAGGAATTGGTCTAAGCGGAGATTTGAAGGACCCTCAAAAGTCCATTCCAAGAGGAACTCTGGGGGCTGTTATTTCGGGAGCATTGATCTACTTGATCGTTCCGTTGCTGTTGGCAATTACAGGAGCGCTTACACTTGAGCAAATGGCCGACCCTGATGCAGGTGTAACCGTTTGGACACGATTGGCTGTATTTGGGCCCTGGATCATTTATCCGGCCGTATGGGGTGCGGTCCTATCTTCCGCCTTCGGAAGTATTTTAGGTGGGCCAAGAATACTCCAGGCATTATCGATGGACGGACTGGTTCCAAAGTTCTTAGCGAAACTCTCACGATCCGGTCAACCTACGATCGCAACCTGGATAAGCGGGATAATTGCTATAGCCGCTGTTTTTCTGGGAGGTCTAAATACGATCGCCCAATATGTTTCCGTCCTCTTTTTAACCCTCTACGTGGCTGTAAATGTAAGTGCCGCCGTTGAGCAACTCATAAAAGAGCCATCTTACCGTCCAAAGGTTCATGTGCCCTGGTTTGTATCATTATTGGGTGCAGCCGCAGCTATGGTGGTCATGTGGCTGATCAACCCCTGGGCCTTTGTTTTTGCTTTAGGGCTGGAAGCGCTGATCTTTGCTTATTTGGTTAGTAAAAAGCTGGAGCAACAATGGGGGGATGCTTCTACGGGAATATGGATGCACTTGAGTAGGTTTGCCTTACTGCGTTTAAACACCAAAAAGGTTCATACCCGTAACTGGCGCCCTATCATCATTCTGTTTGTCCGGGAGTTAAAGGGACATATGCAGTTGGTGAAGTTTACTGAAATGCTTGGGCAAAACAGCGGGCTGTTGACCATATCCAAACTTATTACGTTTGAAGACAGGTCTGAATTGGCGAGGCGTAATGAGATCGCGTTTGAAATGCAGCAAGACCTTGCTGCCGAAGGCCTGGAAGCGTTGACCGAAGTGAATGTAGTGAGTGACCTGAAGCAAGGAATGTACCAGGTAGCAGCCTCGCATGGAATGGCCGGAGTTAAGACCAACACCGTTGTATTTGGCTGGTCCAGCACCGAAGAAGGTAAAATTCAGGAGTTACAGGTGATCAATGAACTTTCAAATTCGAGGAAGAATATATTAATGGTTCATTGTAACAAACCTTTTACCAAAAGGCCCAATAAACGTATTGACATATGGTGGCGTGGTGAGGACAGAAATGGAGACTTAATGTTGCTCCTCTCCTATTTAATTCGCCTGAATAGAAAATGGAAAAAGGCGGTGATCAATATATTTTCAGTTGTTGACTCTGAAGCTGAAAAAAATACCAAGGAACGCCTTATACTGTATTCAATTAAGGAAGCAAGGATCGAAGCCCAAATTCACGTCCTGATCAAAGATAGAGAGGATATCTTAGGAATCCTTATTGACAAAAGTGCCAAAGCTGATCTTGTTTTTTCGGGTCTGGCACGTGGTAATAGTGATTTTACTTCTCGTATTGAAGTCATAGAGCGTATAGCCAATAATTTAAAAGTGGTTGTTTTTGTTCAGAACAACGGAATGGAAAGTGAGATTCCGGTTATTTTTAATCAAACAATAACTTAAGACTAATATCTCCGGTTTTTATTACTTTTAATTCATAATATACAGTAACCTTGCATCCATATGGTCCACCCCTGTACCATATGCAATTATGGAGCCTCCCAGTGTCCATCGTTTGGATCTTCCTATGCTGTACCAGAAAGAATACCGTTGGTAGAGCCATTCGGGTTGTATATTTTTAGGTCGGGTGACATATATTCCGGCTTGTTGCAGGGCATAGAAATTTCCTAAGGAAAAATGATGTCCCAGGATTACTGCAGACGAAAAAGCCGAATCATCCAACATCTCATTTTCGGCTATCCTGGCATCGGAATAGTCATACCACACCTCTACTCCTCCATTGACACCGTTGATGCCGGTCAGTGGTTGTAAGGCTCCGCCCAGAAATCCAATAAGCGGGTGGCTGGTCGCATCGGCCTCACCACCGGAGGACCGCAAGCTAAAAAAGGACCCTGCATAATACCTCGTGGACATGTCCTGGTTACGTAATTCCCTTGGTTTGGGATCTAAGCCCTCATAATTGATGATTTTATCCACACCTACCGATAACGTTGGAAAGTTCATCCCTTTATTGGGTTGCTTTTTACCCCCGTTAGAGATGTGACTGTAGTTTGCCGACAGGTTTATGGCATAGTTGTCATTTAAATGGTAATTGAGATTGAGCGACAGGGCCAGGTAAAAATTAAAATGCGAGCTAAAAAGCAAGTTTTCAGGATTAGTTGTTTCGTCAAATACTTTATCCAGGTAGGTAGCTCCAATGGAGCCTCTAAGAGAAAATTTTAAGGGCCCTTTATAGGTAAAATAGGGCTCCACGAAATAGATCAGGTTGTACGAACTCCCTAAAACTCTTGGATTCGCATAATTGAAATAGGCAAAGGAAAGACCCGTTCGGCCGTAGCAATAGCAAGTTTTCCAGGCTTTATCACTTATTTTAAGTCGGCTGTACTCTAACTGAATTCCATACGGATTGGTTTGGGAGATGGATCTTACTTCTTCGGAATGTGAAATAATAAAACCGTAATGTCCCTTCAGGCCATAAAAACTCGGGTTTTTCTGCCCAAAAGCAAAATAGAAAGTTAGAAGAAATAGTATAGTCCCTATATACTTTTTCATACTACGTAAACTACAAAAAAGTTCTCAATTTTTATTACTGAAATAGAAAAAGCATTATATAACCACATGAAAACAAGAACTTTGCACAATAACTTCCCTACTCCCCTTCTGTTACTTTCTTATGCCATGTTCGTTCTCCTGTACGAAGATGGTGTTACTCCTTCAAATTTTTTAAAAGCGCTATTAAATGAAGAAAGGCTACTGAAACCCATATCGAATGCTATGGAAGAAATGGTGTATTTCTTACTTTCAATATCCAGTAGCAATTTCTTGGCATCCTGAATACGGTAATAGTTGATGTAATCATTAAAATTTCTTTGCGCATATTGATTGATCGTCAAAGAAATTTGCTGTGTACTCTTCCCCAGCATTTTACTTAGGCTTGTAAGTGACAGATCCGGTTCCAGGTATAACTTATCACCAACAACGCGTTTTGAGATCTCGTCGAATAACTGGTCGTTAGTATTGGGCTTAAATATGGAGCCATCCAGGTCTGTAGCTTTTAGCTGAAAAGCTTTATAACTCAAATAATAAATGACTATAGAATACATGATAGGCCCCAGAACATACGGTACCGCCTCGTCAAGGATGTTTAGGACATAGGAGAACCATATCAGCATAAAGCCAATGATCAATAGCTTCAACCAGTTAAATAAGGCCTTTTGGGATTTTGTTTGTACGTCCTGTAGGTGTTTTTTTCGCGAACGGCTATATACCCTCCACGCCAATGCAATATAAAAAGCGAAATGGAGGTATATAAAAATAAGTCCGCTTGAAAAAACTACAATAACCCACTTACTGTTCTCATACCATTCTTTGGTAACAAAGAGGCTAACGATAAAAAAGGTAACAAAAGGAGCAAATTCAAGGAAATACAGCCTGGGGAGCTTAAAATTTGGCCGGGTCATGCTAAATACATATCCTTTTAAAAGTGGCCCGATCAATAAAAGTAAGGCGAGCCCGGCGAATATGAATATTGGCTCCAAGCCATCACCAAAATTCAGCATAACCGATTTACCAATTCTAAACGCCATAAAGATCAGGATCAGTCCCAACAGAAGGTTGGGCAGCCCTTTTTTCTTTTTAAAAGCGATCAGGTAAAAGGCAAATAGTATACCATGCAAAAGACCTGCACTACTAATAATGACCAGTACGATGTCTACAAATTTCAACGGACTATTTTTATCAAAAGTAGGAATATTTAATACAGCAGAAAAGCATGGGACAATTTGCTATAGGCTATACATCCTTAGACATTTTTTTGGCATAGGATGTCAAACCAACTAAACCGAAGAACCTGCCTAATTCACCTTTCATTACTGCTATTACACTGTGACTGGCAATAAGCATTCTTGATATTTCCTTGTTTTCCGTAACAGACATGTGCTCGATCAATTCTTTTGCTTTTTCCGCCCCTCCTGCTTCATATACTTTCAATACTTCTACCGCGTTTTCTTCAGCGGTGATCTTTCTGAATTTTGGTGTGTATCCCATTTGGGCGACCATAGTTTCTGCCAGTTTCCATGTAGACCAGGGGTTTTGGCCGGTTATTAAGTTTTGGTCATGACTGATATTCTCCAAATACATGGCACCTTCATTAAAGCGTGCTCCCTGTTCGGTAAGTTTATCCTGTAACAGAAAAGGAAATATCGTTTCGGCATCCGGTATAAGAAGTAATTCTTCATCGTTTGTAAATCCGCTAACTCTTTTATTCTCCAGTAAATGGCGGCCGTTATCCAAAGTTACATTCACCAAAGCAGCAGGGCCATGACAAACGGCACCTATTACCTTATCTGCCTGATACAACTGCCTAACAATGGACTGTATATCCTTATTTTCAGGAAAATCGAACATAGCACCTTTACCACCCACAAAGAAGACAGCTTCATACTGCTTTGGATCAATATCCTTTACAGGAATGGTATGTTTGGTTTTATATTGTGCAATACTATCGTTCAAAAAGGCATGGTCGAAAACTCCCATGTCTTCATCATCGATAACAACCTGTGGCTCCCCTCCGAGTGGGCTTGCAATATCAACATCAAAACCATTTGCCTGAAATACATAGTACGCACGGGACAGCTCGGTTAGTTCGTAGCCGGTACTTTTATCTGTAGCGCCCATGG
>JANQOS010000102.1 GCA_028285705.1 Altibacter sp. | reverse complement strand
AGTGATAAGCGGAGGCCCTGCCTGGCGTGGAGAACATGTTGAAGTAGGTGATATAATCTTAAAAGTAAAACAAGCCGATGAAGATGAAGCAGTAAGCATCGTGGGGATGCGCCTTGATGATGCTGTGAAACTTATCAAAGGCCCAAAAGGAACTCAGGTTACTCTTACAATAAAACGAGTAGACGGCACCATTGAAGAAGAGATAATTACTCGGGATGTTGTTGAACTGGAAGAGACCTATGCAAAATCTACGGTTATAGAAAAAGAAGACAAAAAATTTGGATTAATTAATCTTCCGCAGTTCTACTTTGATATGGACGATTATAAAAAGCGAAATGCCGCAAGTGATGTCAAGAAAGAAATTGAACGCCTTAAGGAAGAAGGTATGGAAGGATTGGTATTGGACCTGAGAGATAATGGAGGAGGATCCTTAAAAACTGCTGTAGATATTGGAGGGTTATTTATAAAAGAAGGACCAATCGTTCAGGTCGCTTCCGGAGGAAGTAGAAAAGAAGTTTTAAAAGATGAAAATGATGAATTGGCCTGGGATGGGCCATTAGTGATCCTGGTGAATGAACTTTCTGCATCAGCTTCCGAAATACTTGCCGCAGCAATGCAGGATTATAAGCGTGCAATAATTCTTGGCAGCAAACAAACCTATGGAAAAGGAACCGTTCAGAATTTAATTGATTTAAATCAGTGGTTACGTAAAAATGATATGGGAGATATGGGAGCCTTAAAGCTGACAACTCAAAAATTCTATAGAGTTAATGGAGGTTCTACGCAGCTGGAAGGAGTGAAAAGTGATGTAGTGATGCCGGACCGCTATAGCTATATTGATGTTGGGGAACGAGACTATGATAATCCATTGCCATACGATAAAATTGAACCTGCCAAATACGAAGTTTGGGATGGTTATATAGATTTTGATGAAACCATCAAAAAGAGCAAAGAGCGTATGGAAAAAAGTGAACAATTAGCTTTGATCGAGCAAAACGCGAGATGGGTTAAGGTGAAACGTGATGAGATGAATGTGAACCTAAACTTTGACACCTACAGTGCCGAAATAGAAAAACGTAAAAAGGAAAGTAAGAAGTTTGACTTAATAGACGAATACGATAATAAATTAAGTTACCGTTCATTGCCTAATGAAATTGAAATGATGCGGCAGGATACTACATTACGTGAAAAGCGAAAGCGTTGGCATAAGAACCTTGCAAAGGATATTTATGTAGAAGAAGCGGTTAATGTACTGGAGGATTTAAAATTAAGTAACATAAGAAAAGGCAAAATGGCGAACATTAAAAATTAAATTTTTAATGAATAAATCGACCTCTTTAACAAAAGTTGCGCTCCAAAAGTTCAAAAGGAACTTTTGGGGCGTTTTTAGTTTTGGTTTTTTGGTAATTTGTGTGTTAGTAGCTGTTTTTGCCTATGCTTTAGCGCCGGATAATTCTCAAAATGCAAACCAGATGCATTTGGCCATTCATTCCAAACCACCTGGCTTCTCTGTACAGATGCTCACTATTCCTGCCAAAGCCGAAGAGCAAAATGCTTTTTCTGTTTTTTTCTTCGGAAAGAAGAACGCAGATACCGAAATTCCAATTTCCGACTACACATTAAAAGAAGAATCCCTCCAAGTAACGGAATATACCTTAGACGGTACCGAAGGGCTTCAAAAAGAATATAGGCTTTCGCTATTTCCAGATGCCCGGAATCTAGAAGAAATTCCAAAGCAGTATATTTCAGAAAAGAAATTCATATTAGGAACAGACAAGTATGGCCGTGACCTGTTAAGCCGAATGCTAATAGGTATTCGTATTTCACTGGCCATAGGTTTTGTAGCAGTATTTATTTCCTTAGTGATTGGAATTACAATGGGTGCAATAGCAGGTTACTTTGGCGGTAAAGTTGATGCTGCAATTATGTGGGTTATCAATGTAACCTGGTCCATTCCCACACTATTGTTGGTTATTGCCATAACACTAGCCCTTGGAAAAGGGTTTTGGCAGGTTTTTATTGCTGTTGGACTTACCATGTGGGTAGAAGTAGCTCGTGTGGTGAGAGGGCAGGTATTGGGCGTAAAAGAAATGCAATACGTTACCGCAGCAAGAGCTTTGGGCTTTAAAGACCTTAGGATCATTGTACGTCATATTTTACCTAATGCCATGGCACCGGTAATTATCATTTCTGCGGCGAATTTTGCCGGAGCAATACTTATTGAAAGTGGATTAAGCTTTTTGGGAATTGGTGCCCAGCCCCCTATGCCAAGCTGGGGAGGGATCATTAAAGACCATTATGCCTATATTATTTTAGGGAAACCTTATCTGGCAATTATTCCCGGACTGGCTATAATGAGCCTTGTCACTGCTTTTATGTTGATAGGAAATGCGTTACGGGATGCTCTGGATGTGAGAAGCTAATTAATCAGTCCTTTGTTAAAACAAGAGTTTTTATATGAACCGAAAATACCTTTATCCTTTACTAACCATACTCATTATTGTTGGATTGTATTATGCAGAAAAATATGTCGATACCCAAAATGAAAACTATCCCGACACCTCAAAATCTAAAAAAGAATTCTTAGGCTCAGAATTTGACGATTCTTTTTTGCCAACATCCACTACCGGTGTTGTGATCGAGCATACCTATTTTACTCTTTCCTATGCCGAAGCTCATGAACAAGCAGAATGGGTTGCCTATGAACTTTCCAAAAAGCATTTGTCTCAAAACGATTTTGAACGTCCGGATTTTGTAGAAGACCGGAAGGTAAGGTCCAAATCGGCACATTGGAGGAACTATAAAGGTTCGGGATATGACCGGGGTCATCTGTGCCCTGCAGGAGACCGCAGATTTTCTTTTGATGCGTACCATGAAACCTTTTTGACCAGTAATATAAGTCCGCAAAACAATGATTTCAATAGTGGTGTATGGAATAGACTTGAACAAAAAACACGCTACTGGGCAAAAAAATATAATGGTGTATATGTTGTTACCGGTGGTGTGCTGAAAAAAGGTTTAAAAAGGATCGGTTCGGAAAGAGTTTCAGTACCGGAAGCATTTTTTAAAATTGTAATGGATACATCGGGAGGGGAATATAAGGCCATCGCTTTTTTAATTCCGAATGAACCAACCAATAAGTCTTTTTATGAATACGTCACAACTATCGATGATATCGAATCACAAACAGGAATCGATTTCTTTCCGAAACTTACGGATAAAACTGAAAATAGAATAGAAGCGGAAATTGATATTAAGGCGTGGGGAAGGAGTTAAGTATAATAGTAGTTTGAAGCATCCAAACGTATAAAAATAAATAGCAAAATAGTGAAACCCCACAGTCCGGAACCTCCATAGCTAAAGAAAGGAAGAGGGATACCTACCGTTGGGAAAAGCCCCGTTACCATTCCTATGTTCACAAAGAAATGTAGAAATAATATAGCAACCACACTGTACCCGTATACTCTGCTAAACTGATTTTTTTGCCGTTCTGCCAATTGAAGAATCCGCACAAAAAGCGCTATAAACAATACAATAACAAGCATGCTGCCCAAAAACCCCCACTCTTCACCAACTGTACTAAATATATAGTCCGTATGCTGTTCCGGCACAAAATTTCCTTTGGTTTGTGTACCTTGGGTCCAGCCTTTTCCTGTCCATCCACCACTTCCAATGGCTATTTCACTTTGATTGGTGTTATAACCAATTCCTTTTGAATCGATTTCTTTACCTAATACAATATTAAAGCGGTCACGGTGTCTCTGTTCAAATACATTGTTAAAAATATAATTTACTGAAAAAGCAAAACCAATACAGGCTGTTGTTATGATAATGTATTTAAAGATACCGGGCCGCTTCTTCCGGTTTTTGAAAAAAATAAATCCTGCTACCAACAAAACTCCTAAAGTTATCCAGACTACACCAAATACTAATGTACTTACAAACAATGCAGCTGCGAAGAAGCCCAATAGTAGATATACAAAATGAAGGCCTTCCCGATACAGGGGAAATATAAAGGCCAGATATATTAATGCACTCCCCGGATCTGGTTGAGGTATAATTAAAATTGCCGGGAGGGCTATAATAATAAAGGTCCGTAGCTGATGTTTAAATTCTTTTACATTGGTTTGTATATCACTTACGTACTTTGCCAATGCCAAAGCCGTAGCTGCTTTTGCAAATTCACTGGGTTGAAGGCCAAAACTACCAAACGCATACCAGGAAGTAGCACCGTTTATGTTCTTTCCAAAAACAAATAGGCCAAGCAATGATAATAGGGAAACTATATAAATAATACTTGAAAAACGTTCATAGAATTTGGCTTCTATAGCCAGAATAAAAATGATAAGGACAATACTTAAAAAAATGAAAAATAATTGCCTGGTATAGATCTGCTCAAGATCAAAAAAACCAGAAGAGGTATCACTTAAAGATGCCGAATAAATATTTATCCACCCAATTCCTACTAAAGCTGTATATAGAAAAATGGTAAACCAGTCAAATTTCAGAATTCCCTTTCCACCTGCCATTAGATATTGATTTTAAATGGCTCATTGCTATAAGGCTTTGCATACTCTTCTTCAAGGCTTCCATTAAGAATGAAGTTTTCCAGGTCGGTACGCGTAATTTCACCTTTTATATACTTTTCAATCATCAACCCGGCAATTCGCCCGGCCCATCTTGAACCCCAGTAGCCATTCTCTACAAATACGGCAATGGCAATTTTTGGGTCGTCCTTTGGGGCAAATGCAACAAAAATGGAGTGATCTGTCAATTGCATACGCTTTCCATCTATGCGGATGTAATTCTCGGCAGTTCCGGTTTTACCGCATATCTCAATACCGGGAATTTGTATGTGTGAGGCAGTTCCTTTATTGTATACATCGAACATTCCTTCTATTACAGGCTCAAAGTACCTTGGGTTTATAGTGGTGATGTTTTTTTTGGTATACACCTGCGGAATTGTATCCACTGTATTAATGTTTTTTATAATGTGTGGTTTATAGTACCAACCCCTGTTCGCGATCGTTGCAGTAAGATTTACCATTTGCATGGGAGTAAGCAATACTTCTCCCTGTCCAATGGCATTAGAAATAGTAGCAGTTGCATACCACTTATACTCGGGATACCTGTATATCTTGTTATAATAATTGGCATCCGGTATTTTTCCGGGTCGCCCACTGGGAAGGTCATACCCCATATAGTTTCCTAAGCCAAAACTTTCCAAGTGTCCTTTCCAATTGTCGATTCCATCTTGGGGCGATGGGTATTTTTCTATAGCACGTCTGTAAACAGTACAAAAATAAGCATTGCATGAGTTTGCAATACCGCCTACCATATCGAGTGGAGTTGTGTGATGGTGGCATCCTAATTTTTTTCCTCTTCCGTATGCATATCCACCACGGCAGTAAATTTTCTCTTCCGTAGTGATGACTTCTTCCTGTAAACCAATGAGGGCAGTAAGCGCCTTAAAAGGAGACCCCGGAGGATATTCACCTTGCAACCCACGATCAAAGAGAGGTTTTGCAATTGTATCGTAATAAAGCTTTGTAAAATTTTTGGAACGCTCTCTTCCAACTAATAGCCCGGGATCGTAATAGGGAGCAGTGATAAGAGTAAGTATTTCACCCGTAGCAGGTTCGATCGCAACAATTCCACCGCGTTTATTGACCATTAATTGTTCTCCATATTCTTGTAGCTCTGCATCGATGGTAAGTGTAATATCTTTTCCGCGCTGTGGGAGCGTATCGAAAATACCCTCTTTGTAAGGGCCAATATCTCTGTTAAAACGATCTTTTTGAATGTATTTTACTCCTTTTACTCCACGTAGGACATCTTCATATTGGCTTTCAACACCTTGCATTCCTATTAGGTCACCCATCTGGTAATAGGGATTCTTTTCAATTATTCGATTATTAACTTCAGCAATATACCCTAAGACATTTGCAGAATGCTTTACCTGATAATCCCTCAAAGATCTTTTCTGAATATAAAACCCTTGATATTTATGCATTTTTTCTGAAAGATATGCGTATTCTTCTTTGGTGAGTTGTGGAATTACCACTGAAGGTAGCCTGGGCGAATATATCCGGGCTTTATTCAGGATGGACTTAAAATCTTCTTTGGTAATTTTCAAAATATCACAAAATTCCAATGTATCCAGAGGTTTTACATCTCTGGGGATCACCATCACATCGTAAGAAGGTTGGTTGGAAACCAATAACTTTCCGTTACGGTCAAAAATGTAACCACGCTGCGGGTAATCGTAGATTACTTTAATAGCATTGTTTTCAGACAATTTCTGAAACGATGTGTCATAGATTTGAAGATAGAATAACCGTCCGGCAAAAACTACTCCGGTGATTAACACTATGGAAAGAAGTAATAGTTTTCTCATTATGACTTTCGGCTAAACAGTAATAATGTACATAGAATTAATAGTATACTGAATATTCCTGAAAATAACGTAGATTTTAGGATTAATAATATATGTGAAAGACTAAATATTTCCAAGCCAAAGAGGACCAAATGATGCAAGAGAACCATAAGAGATACATATACCAATCTTTCAGTAAGCGAAACCTTACTTATTTTAACTGTATTGTACTCGTAACTAATTCCAAAAGAAAATTTTAATATTAGAGGTCGTAAGTATGCAACAAAAACACAGGCTGCCGCATGAACTCCCCCGGAGTCTCCAAAAATATCTATGGTTAGCCCTAATAAAAAACTTAACAGGATAAGAAGTGATTGGTTCCCGTTAAGAGGAAAAACCAAAATAAAAAGGATATATACATAAGGGTTTACAAACCCAAAAAAGTTAATATGATTTAATATAAGTACCTGTAATAGCACCAGTACTATAAACCGAAGCGCATTTATAAAAATTTCACTGTTCTGCATCTTCCACTTCTTTTTCCAACGCTAAAATTTCTTGAGCATCTTGATTTTCTATAATATAGACATTTTCCAGGTTGGTCATATCATTGAATAGTTGAACATCCAAATCATAATAGTTTTCTCCCTCTTTCAGTATAATATTTTTAATAGAGCCAATTAGTATGCCTTTTGGAAAAATGGTAGATTTTCCACCTGTGACAATGGTATCTCCTACAGCAACAATAGCCAGCCTCGGGACATCTATTAGTTGTACAACATTTGGATCTTTTGTATTCCAAACGAGTGTTCCGAAATGCTCAGAATTTTTAAGCTTCGCATTGATCTGACTTTTTGTATTTAAAATAGACTGGACAGTTGCATAATTAGAGGACACACTGTTGATTATACCAACAACACCTTTTGTGGTGATCACACCCAGGTCAATTTGCAAGCTGTCTTTTAAACCCTTATCTATGGTAAGGTTGTTTTTAGTTTTTGAATAGTTGTTATTTATTACTCTGGCTGTTAAAAAACTGTATTTTGAAGGCAGGATGCTATCGCCATTTGTAGCAACAGAATTTGCTTTATAGCTTTCCAGGAGCGCTCTGAGTCTTTTGTTCTCATCTACAAGTTTTTGATTCTCTTTCTTAAGGCCAAAATACGTAGTGATGTCATTTTTAATGGAATAGATGGTTCCGCTAACAAGATTTGAAGAACTTACAAACTTACTTTTGTGAAAAGAATGTGTTCTAACGGTAAGTGTAAGTGCAATGAGGAACAAAAGGCCGAACAACAGGAAATTCTTATTCCGTATAAAGAAAAATATAATCTGTTGCATAATGTGTTAGTTCCTATTTTATCAATACGCTTTTGTATTTATTGAGGTTTTTTAAGCAAATTCCTGTTCCCCGTACAACTGCTCGCAAAGGATCTTCGGCAATGTAGACCGGTAAGTCGGTTTTTTGAGACAAACGTTTGTCCAGTCCACGAAGCATGGAACCACCACCTGCAAGGTAGATGCCGGTATTGTAGATGTCGGCTGCCAGTTCCGGAGGGGTTTGTGATAAAGTTTCCATTACTGCGTCTTCAATTCGTAAAATTGACTTATCCAACGCCTTTGCAATTTCACGATAAGAAGTCTGTACTTGTTTTGGTTTTCCTGTTAAAAGGTCACGTCCCTGTACAGCCATTTCTTCGGGTGGAAGTTCAAGGTCTTCGGTAGCTGCTCCGATCTGGATCTTGATCTTTTCGGCAGTACGTTCTCCCACATATAAATTATGCTGAGTTCGCATATAATAAACAATATCATTTGTGAAAACATCACCAGCAATCTTTACAGACTTGTCACAAACAATTCCGCCAAGAGCAATTACAGCGATTTCGGTAGTACCACCTCCTATATCTACCACCATATTTCCTTTAGGTTGCATAATATCCACACCAATACCAATTGCAGCGGCCATTGGTTCATGAATAAGATAGACCTCTTTACCGTTTACACGCTCGGCACTTTCTTTTACGGCTCGCATTTCTACTTCGGTAATACCACTGGGGATGCAGATCACCATTCTTAACGAAGGAGTCAGCCATTTCTTTTTTAATGCAGGAATGTCCTTAATGAACATATTGATCATTTTTTCACTGGCATCGAAATCTGCTATTACTCCATCTTTTAAAGGCCTGATCGTTTTAATGTTTTCATGCGTTTTTCCTTGCATCATTGCTGCTTCACGGCCTACTGCTATGATCTTGCCGGTAGTACGATCCCTGGCAACAATTGAAGGGGCATCAACCACTACTTTATCATTATGAATAATAAGCGTATTAGCGGTTCCCAGGTCAATGGCTATTTCTTCGGTTAGGAAGTCAAAAAATCCCATATATTATTTTGGCGGTATTGAAATTAAACGTGTTGAGTTTCAACTCTTCACAAATGTAATAATTTTAGTGTTTAAAATGACGCGTACCCGTAAATACCATTGCCATTTCGTGTTCGTTGCAATAATCAATGCTTAATTCATCCTTTATAGAGCCTCCGGGCTGGATTACAGCTGTAATTCCTGCCTTATCTGCAATTTCAACACAATCCGGAAATGGGAAAAATGCGTCACTGGCCATAACGGCACCATTGAGGTCAAAATTAAACGAGTTTGCTTTTTCAATCGCTTGCCGTAAAGCATCTACGCGAGAGGTTTGTCCGGTTCCGCTTGCACACAATTGCCTTCCTTTCGCCAAAACGATGGTATTGGATTTTGTGTGCTTACAGATTTTGGAAGCAAACAACAAATCTTCTAACTCATTTGCGGAAGGTTTAGTATTTGTAGCATATGTTAAATTTTCAGCACTATCCGTAATATTGTCCTTATCCTGAACCAAGGCTCCATTCAGGCAAGTTCTAACAGTAGTTTCCGGTAGCGCAGCTTCCTTTTGAATTAATAAAATCCTATTCTTCTTTCCTTTTAGAATTTCTTCTCCTTTTTCAGAAAAAGAAGGGGCAATGACCACTTCACAGAATAGCTTATGGATTTCTTCGGCTGTAGTGGCATCAATTTCAGTATTGCTAATTAAAATACCTCCAAATGCAGAGACCGGATCACCTGCCAAAGCATCTACGTATGCCTGGTGCACAGTGTCACGTTGTGCAATTCCACAGGCATTATTATGCTTTAAAATAGCAAATGTAGGAGCATCTCCTATAAATTCACTCATTAAATTTACCGCGGCATCTACATCCAAAAGATTGTTATAGCTCAATTCTTTTCCATGAAGTTTATCGAACATCGTATTAAAATCTCCAAAGAAGAACCCTCTTTGGTGAGGGTTTTCACCATAGCGAAGCACTTTTCCGTTTGTTTCACTAATCTTCAAGGCAGCAATGCTATGGTCGCTGTTAAAATAATTGAATATGGCCGTATCATAATGCGAAGAGATATTAAATGCTTTAGCAGCAAATTTCTTTCTATCGGAAAGCGAGATGTTTCCATTGGTTGCAGAAAGTATTTCCAAAAATTCGTTGTAATCCTCCATAGAGGAAACACAAAGAGTATCCTTAAAATTCTTTGCAGCAGCACGGATCAATGAAATTCCACCAATATCAATTTTTTCAATAATGTCTTGCTCACCGGCACCCGAAGCTACTGTTTTTTCGAAAGGGTATAGATCCACAATTACTAGATCCAGTTGCGGAATGTTGAATTGCTTCATTTCTTCAACATCACTTTCTATATCCTGACGATTTAAAATTCCACCAAAAACTTTAGGATGCAATGTTTTAACACGGCCACCTAAAATAGATGGATAATCTGTTACATCTTCTACGGCAATGACATCAATTCCCAGGTCATTAATGAACTTTTGAGTGCC
Source organism: Altibacter sp. (assembly GCA_028285705.1). GTDB lineage: Bacteria > Bacteroidota > Bacteroidia > Flavobacteriales > Flavobacteriaceae > JANQOS01. Next base: position 19,936 of record JANQOS010000102.1, on the reverse strand, counting down.
TCCCGTAGAATATAGTTTTACTCCTTGTTCGTTTAATTTCCTTACAATAGGTGCCAGTCCGTCTTTATGAAATACCGAAATAAGTGCTGAAGTGATCTTTTTTGTATTGCTCATGGTAGGATTTTAAAGCGCAAAAGTACACAATTACGCAAGAATTTTGTAACATAAATTAGGAGAAAACGTCTTATCTTTAATCTAAACTTAATTTCTTAAAAACCAACCGATGCTTATCTACCTTCGTGTCCTGAAAGAAAGCTTCAATTTTGCAGTCAATGCGCTTAAAAATAATAAGTTGCGTACTTTTTTGTCGTTAGTGGGAGTTACCATTGGTATCTTTTCGATCATTGCGGTTCTTGCAGCGGTAGATTCACTTAAAAAAGAAATTGAAAGCACTATAAGTGGGTTGGACAATAGTACTATTTACCTTGGGCATTTCTCATTTGGGCCTACGGATGTTCCTATCTGGAAACGTGAGCAGTTCCCAACAACAAATTGGGATGAATACCAGTATTTGAAAAAAAACATGCCTAATGTACAGGCAATCTCCTATACGTTAAACGTTCCTAATGAAATTGTGAAATTTGAAGATAAATCTGTTGACAATGTTGGGATTGGAGCCATTACCGAAGAATACTACGAAATTGAAAACCTGAAACTGGCCGAAGGCCGTTTCTTTAACGAATCTGAATCCAATAACGGAAGTAATGTGATCATATTGGGAGATGAGATCGCAAACTCACTATTTGCCTCATCTCAACAGGCTATGGGTAAAAAAGTACGATTATATGGCCGTAAATTTACTGTTATAGGTGTACTTGAAAAGGAAGGCTTTGCCTTTGGTGATTCTAAGGATACGGCTGTTTTCATACCGGTTAATATTATACGACGCTTGTTTGGCGCTAACAACAAGGTATTGTTCCCATTTATTATTATTAAACCGGAATCCAATATTGATGATGCCGAATTTATTGCCATGCTTACACAGAAGATGCGTTCACGCAGAGGCCTTAAGCCGGACGAGATGGATAACTTCTTTGTTAATCAGTTACAGGGGTTTACAGATGCCATAGACAATATTACCGGGACCATGAACATGATCGGATGGCTTATTAGTGGCTTCTCATTATTGGTTGGAGGATTTGGAATTGCCAATATCATGTTTGTAAGCGTAAAAGAGCGTACCAATCTAATTGGAATCCAAAAGTCCTTAGGTGCAAAAAACCGTTTTATCATGCTTCAGTTTTTATTTGAAGCAGTGATACTTGCTATTATCGGGGGATTGATAGGTTTGATCTTGGTTTTCGTTGTATCGCTTGTAGCTTCACAGTTCACAGGAGATTTTGAGTTTGTTCTTTCTCCGTGGAACATGTTTATTGGTACTGCTATTTCTGCAGCGATTGGATTAATTTCGGGAATACTTCCGGCTATTTCGGCATCAAGATTGGATCCTGTTGAAGCTATTAGAACAGGAATGTAAATCTAGAGGATCTCTGCTACCTGACTATTTACCCATTCTAAAAACTGCTCATCTTCAGAAGAAAAAGGGTCTGCCGTATTCGAATCGATATCGATCTGCCCAATATTCTCACCTTCTTTAAACAGAGGGACCACAATTTCAGCCTTTACATAAATACTGCAGGCTATATAATTAGTTTGCGCCTTCACATCGGGTACAACAAAATTCTTGTTCGATTCTGCTACCTGTCCGCAAATTCCTTTTCCAAAAGGAATTACCGTATGATCCGTAGGCTCTCCTGCAAATGCTTTTAAGTGTAATGTCCTTTCGGCCTTATTGGCAAAATAGAATCCTACCCAGTCATAATATCCAATTGAGGTTTGCAATAATTCACAGACTTCGGTAAGACGCTGTTCAACAGTTTCACTGTTGTTAGAAAGAATTGTTTTTATTTTTGGTTGAAGACGATCAAATGGCATCACAGAAATTTTTAGTAAAAGTATTTCAAAACACACACATACGCCAAGAACTATTTCTATATTTTTGTTAAAAATAGGATATACAACTTGAAAGCATTGTTTACAAAATATAAGACTGTTGTTCGCTTTGTCGTTCTGTTTTTGGGATCGTATTTGGTGCTGAGTGTTTTATATTCGATTTACCTTCAAACTTCGGTAGGAGGAAATTACTATCCGGATTTTGTAACACATTTGGTGTCCAGGCAGAGTAGTGCGGTTATTTCCGGACTAGGATATGAAGCCGCTGTCATTCCTAACGAGATTGAGCCTACAATGAAGTTGTATGTCAATGGAAAATACATGGCTCGAATTATTGAAGGCTGTAATGCCATAAGTATCATTATTCTTTTTATGGCCTTTATCATTTCTTTTGCCCAAAGGTTTAAAAGAACGATTCTTTTTTTATTTGCAGGTGCAGTATTGCTCTATGCTGTCAATATTTTGCGAATTGTCGTTCTGGCAATCTCATTGTATCATTTTCCGGAGTATAAAAACATATTACATGGGGTGGTTTTTCCGGGATTGATCTACGGAATGGTATTCCTTCTGTGGATGATTTGGGTTCGTAATTTAAAACCACATACTTTCAAATGAAAAAGAGTATAAAAATAGTGGTAGTTGTCTTTTTGGCATCAATTTTAGTGCTTATCCGCATGTTTGAAGACTCATTGTTTTATGATCCTCTTCTCAATTTCTTTAAAACAAATCACAGCACACAACCGCTTCCGGAGTTTGATACTTTAAAACTTTTGGGAAATATCGCATTGAGATTTTTAATGAATACCGTTGTTTCTATACTAATACTCTGGATCATTTTCCGGGATAAAGGAATTTTAAAGCTTTCGGCATTTCTATATATTTTGTTGTTTGTTATTTTGTTTGTGGTACTGTATTTTTTATTGCAATCTTCAGAAGCCGGACAACATATGACTTTATTCTATGTACGTAGATTTTTGATTCAACCGTTATTCTTACTTATTTTATTGCCGGCTTTTTATTTTCAGCAGAAAAAGTAATCAGGAATTTGGTATCTTTGCTTTTCTAAAAATTCAGAAAATGAAAAAAATCACAGCCCTTACAATCGCGATTATTTCCCTTGTTTATGTCTCTTGCGGAGAAGGCAAAAAGAAAGCCGAACCGGAAGTGATCAAAGTTGAAACCAAAGAAGAGAAAAAAGAATATGCGGCTTCAAAAATGGAAGCAGAATTCAACGATCCGAAAATTGCCAATATCTATAAACAATATATTAAGTTAAAAACAGCTTTAGTGAATACCAATGCCGAAAAGGCAGCAGCCGAAGCTTCTAATTTAGCGACATTATTTGCAAAGGTCGAAATGGATGAAGCAACTTTACAGGAAGCAAGAACAATTGCGGAAAGTAAAGATGTAGAGGAACAGCGTACAGCTTTTTTTAAGATCACCGCCAAAGTGGAAGGGTTGTTAGAAGACGCGTTAAGTTCCGGAACTATCTATAAACAATATTGCCCTATGGCATTTGGGAATACCGGGGCCTATTGGTTAAGTAACAGTAAGGATATTTATAACCCCTATTTTGGTGATAAAATGCTGAAATGTGGGCGTATTGATGCTGAGATAAAATAGAATTTTAACAGATTTTATAATTTATCGTGTGCCTTTTTAATGTAATTTTATTGCCTTAATGAGAAAAGTTATATCCATATTCCTATCAATATTATTGCTGGCCAGCAGTAGTGGTATTGCATATGCGCAACATTTTTGCGGGGAATATGAAATGCTTTCGGAAATAACTTTGGGAGAAAAGCATCTTTCCTGTGGAATGGTAATGGAGATTTCAAGTTGTGATAGCAGTGAAATGGAAGACCGAGGCTGCTGCGATAACCATTATACTAAAGTGAACACGGACGATTCTTTTGTCAAAGCTTCCTTTGATTTCAATTTTAATACAACTTTTGTTGCTACTTTCATTTCGGTATTTTTAGTACAGCAGCAAGACAATTATAATACAAAAGTTAACTTCTTTGCGGAGTCCCATCCGCCTCCCCTCGAACAGGATCTACAGGTTTTGTACGAGACTTTCTTAATTTGATTTTTAAATTGACTGGAATTTGTTATTCTGAAATTATTTCGGAATGACCTGAACCCGTATTTTTGAAAATCAAAATCATATGAATACAAAAACTTGGCTTTTGGCCATTTTAGCAATTGCATTAAAAAAACGTATCCACATTAGGTGTTCTAGTAAAAAGAATCGCCTATATAGGCATACATTATTGCAGTAGTTAAAAGACTAACGTGAAGTTAGAAATACTAAAGAATATAATTGGAATGATTAAATATAAAATGATGAAAAACACACTCATACTTTTAGTTTTAAGCCTATTTGTTTTACAAGGATGTAAAAAAGGGATAACCGTAGTCGATGGGGTAAATCACTCGGGCTCCCTACATGATATTATGACTGGTAAAACAGAGGCCACAATTTCATTAAAAGAAGTAGAAAATGTACCACATTTATATGCTTTGGGAGCAGTAGGAGACCTGAAAGGAGAAATTCAGATTTTCAATGGAGAACCTGCTGTAAGTACCAAAACAGATGAAATGGTTACCATTGACAATACATATAATACTACGGCAGCTTTACTGGTATACGCTTCAGTAGAAGAATGGCAGGAAATCCCGGTCCCTTCTATGGTGAAAAGCAAAGGACAGTTTGAAATTTTTGTACAGCAAGAAGCAAAAAAAGCACAACTGGATACGGAAAAACCATATCCCTTCATGCTAACAGGAAATATTACAAAATTAGATTGGCATGTAGTAGATTGGGACGGGAACAATACGGACCATTCATCGCAAAACCATTTGGACTCTGGTTTAAATGGTGTTCTGTCAAATGGATATGTAGAGATCTTAGGGTTCTATTCGAAAACACATAGAGGAATTTTTACCCATTATGGTGAAGATACCCATATGCACTTTAGATCTTCAGATGTAAATCTTGCCGGACATGTGGATTACATTTTTTTGGGACCAAACATGACCTTGAAATTGCCTAAGAAATAATGGAACATAAATATTCCATATCCGGCATGAGCTGTAATGGATGCCGTTCCCATGTTGAAAATGCTCTTAACAATGTAGAAGATGTTTCTAATGTTAGGGTGAATCTGGAGGAGGGTGAAGCCATAATCCTTATGGAGAAGGAAATTCCTTTAAATATTTTTCAGGAAGCCCTCAAAACAGCGGGAGGAAATTACGGTATTTTTTTGCATGGGGAAGGAGTTGCCGCAGGTGGCCGCCATGAAAATACTTCAGCAAAAAATGAAAAGCCCGGAGGCGCAGGAACAGGAGTATTTTATTGTCCTATGCATTGTGAAGGAGAGAAAACGTATTCCCGGCAAGGAGATTGCCCGGTTTGTGGAATGGACCTCGTGGAAGAAGTAAGTCTTACCCGGGCGGAGGCAGCTCAATATAGCTGTCCTATGCATCCCGAGATCATAAGAGATGAACCCGGAGATTGTCCTATTTGTGGGATGGACCTGGTTCCAGTGAAAGCTAATACTTCTGCAGAAGAAAAAAAATACAGGCAACTACTAAAGAAATTTTGGATAGCAGTTGGGTTTACACTTCCTGTTTTTTTGATAGCAATGTCTGAAATGATCCCAAACAATCCATTATACAACCTGTTAGAACTAAAGCATTGGAATTGGATACAGTTTAGCTTGTCATTACCTGTAGTATTTTATGCAACGTGGATGTTCTTTGAACGAGCATATCGATCGATCAAAAACCGAAACCTAAATATGTTTACACTTATTGGGATTGGAGCCGGAGTTGCCTGGTTGTTCAGTGTGACAGGAATGCTCTTTCCTGATGTTTTTCCATCACAATTTAAAACTGAGGCAGGAACAGTTCATGTGTATTTTGAAGCAGCTACAGTAATATTGACCCTGGTGCTACTTGGGCAGGTTCTGGAAGCCAGAGCCCATAGCAAAACCAATGATGCGGTAAAAGAATTGTTAAAGCTTGCTCCAAACAGCGCTGTTAGAATTGTCAATGGCCGGGAAGAAGTCATTGCGATCGATAGAATTAATATAGGAGATCTATTGCGTGTAAAACCCGGAAATAAAATACCTGTGGATGGAATTATCACCGAAGGAAAAAGTTCGGTTGATGAGTCCATGATCACCGGGGAACCCATTCCGGTATTTAAGAAGGAAGGCGATAGAGTACGTTCCGGGACCATAAACGGAAAGCAGTCATTTGTTGTTAAAGCCGAAAAAATTGGTAGTGACACATTGCTTTCCCAGATCATCGAAATGGTAAATAAAGCAAGTCGCAGTCAGGCTCCTATTCAGAAACTGGCGGATAAGATCTCAGGTTATTTTGTACCTGTCGTGGTATTAATTTCCGTGATCACTTTTATTATTTGGGCTATATATGGCCCCGAACCCACATATGTATATGCTTTGGTAAATGCAATTGCAGTTTTGATCATAGCATGCCCATGTGCATTGGGGCTTGCAACTCCAATGTCTGTAATGGTTGGAGTGGGTAAAGGTGCCCAGTCCGGGGTTTTGATCAAAAATGCTGAAGCCATTGAAAGAATGGATAAGATCGATACACTTATTATTGATAAAACCGGGACTATTACCGAAGGAAGACCTTCAGTTGAAAGGGTAAGAACCATTGGTGATTCGTTTTCAGAAGAAGAAATTCTTCAACGTATGGTTTCCTTAAACCTATTGAGCGAACATCCTCTTGCCGAAGCTATAGTGAAATATGGAAAAGAACAGAAAGTGGCTATTTTGGAAGTGACCCATTTTAATTCGGTTACCGGAAAGGGTGTGACCGGAATTATGAAGGGAGAAAGAGTAGCGATTGGAAATGAAAGAATGATGCAGGAGGCAGGAGCTGATATTCGTGAAATATTGCGGGAAGAAATTGGCAGGGAACAACAAAATGGGAAGACAGTTTCCTATATATCCGTTGATAAATTGACTGTGGGATATATCGTTATTGGCGATAAAATAAAAGAGACCGGTAAAGCAGCGATCAAAAAATTACAGGAAAAAGGAATAGATGTAATGATGCTTACCGGAGATAATCACCAAACGGCTAAAGCGGTTGCTTTAGAATTGAACCTGGAGCACTTTAAAGCCGAAATGCTGCCACAGGATAAACTTAAGGAAGTAGAGCGTTTGCAAAATGAAGGCCATAAAGTGGCAATGGCAGGGGATGGTATCAATGATGCGCCTGCTTTGGCAAAAAGTGATGTGGGGATCGCTATGGGGACCGGTACGGATGTAGCTATTGAAAGTGCTTCCATAACACTTGTAAAAGGAGATCTGAATGGCATTGTAAAGGCCCGGAACCTGAGCGTGAAGGTGATGAAGAACATTAAACAGAATTTATTTTTCGCACTTATATATAACACAATTGGTGTTCCTGTAGCGGCAGGGGTACTGTTTCCTTTCTTCGGAATTCTATTGTCCCCTATGATAGCCGCATTGGCTATGAGCTTTAGTTCGGTTTCTGTAATTACAAACGCATTGCGTTTACGAACCATTAACATTAATTAGAAAAATAAAAATGAAATTTATAATATATATAATTCTATTGCTTCCTACCATGGTATGTGCACAAACACAACTAAAAGGTATGATAATGGAAGTAAATGAAAAAAATGAACCTATAGGCCTTCCGGGTGCAAATGTGCACTGGTTGAATACAACGGTAGGCACTACGACCAATATGGATGGAAATTTTATAATTCCATATAAAGAGGAATATTCCAAATTAATTGTGAGCTATGTAGGTTACAAAACAGATACACTAATGGTGAACGATCTAAGAGAGATTCATCATGTATTGCAGCCTAAAAACAACCTGGATGAAGTTGTAGTGAAAACCAGGAAAAAATCCAGTGCACTTTCATATTTAACGGCAGAAAATGTGATCAATGTGAGTAGTGCCGAATTATTAAAGGCAGCTTGTTGTAATCTTTCGGAAAGCTTTGAAACAAATCCTTCCATCGATGTCAATTTTGCCGACGCGGTCACGGGAACCCGGCAGATAAAAATGCTGGGCCTTACGAGTCCGTATATTTTGATCACTACCGAAAATATTCCTTCTATTCGTGGAGCTTCACAAGCGTACGGACTTAGTTTTATTCCGGGAACCTGGGTGGAAAGTATTCAAATAACCAAGGGAGCGGGAAGTGTTGTAAATGGCTTCGAGAGTATTACCGGACTGATAAATGCGGAGTTGCAGAAGCCTACAACCGATGATAAACTATTTGTGAACGCGTATGGTTCGCTTAACGGGCGTTTAGAGCTAAATACACATATCAACACCAAAGTAAGTGATAAGTGGAGTACGGGACTTTATTTGCATGGGGACCTTAGGGATACAAAGTTTGATGAAAATGACGATACTTTTCTCGATATGCCGCTTACTCAACAAATAAATGTAATGAACCGTTGGCAATATACAGATACGGAAAAAGGTTTTGTTAGTTTTTTTAACATAAGATTCTTAAATGATGAAAAACAAACCGGGCAAATCGATTTTGACCCTAAGACCGATAAGTTTACAACGAATGCCTGGGGAAGTGAAATTGATACACGCCGTTTTGATGTTTCCGGAAAATTGGGGTATGTAAATCCCAAGGTTCCCTATCAAAGCGTTGGTGTACAAATTGCATTTAGTAACCATGAGCAGGAATCTTATTTTGGGCTTAATGAATATAACATAACGCACAGTAGTATTTATGCCAATGCAATTTACAATTCGATCATAAGCGATTCCCGCCACAAGATAAAGACAGGGTTGAGCTATACACATGATGATTATGATGAGTTGGTTAATACAACAAATTATACAAGAGAAGAGAACTCTGTCGGGGCATTTTTCGAATACGCATACGACAACCTGGGAACCCTTAATCTAACAGCAGGAATGAGGATTGACCACCATAATCTATTAGGGACTTTTTTAACGCCGCGTTTACATGCCCGTTATACACCTTGGAGAAAGGCTGCTTTTCGGGCCTCGGTAGGTAGAGGAAAAAGAAGTGCAAACATCTTTACTGAAAACCAAAGTTTGTTTTCAACCTCACGAAGTATTAATATTTTAAGTTCCGGAGGAGAAATTTATGGTTTAGACCCTGAGATAGCCTGGAATTATGGAGTTTCATACTTGCAGGGGTTTAATCTCTTCGGAAGAAAGGCCGATATAACATTTGATTTCTACAGAACCGATTTTCAAAACCAGGTAGTAGTGGATTGGGAGAATCGCAAAGAGGTTAGGTTCTATAACCTGGAAGGCGATAGTTATGCCAATAATTTTCAAACAGAGTTCAATTATAATGCTTTAGAACGTTTTGATATTCGATTGGCCTATAAATATTACGATGTAGAGACCAGTTATTTGTCCGGTAAACTAGAAAAACCATTGACACCAGGTCATCGTTTTTTTGCAAATGCCTCTTATGAAACACAAAGAAGTGAAAAGGGTGCCAAATGGAAGTTCGATGCAACATATAACTGGTTGAGTGAACAACGGTTCCCAAAGACCAGTGATAATCCCATACCTTATCAATTGCCGGAGTATTCACCAACTGTAGGAACGCTAAATGCTCAGGTTACTAAGGTATTTTCAGATACTTTTGAAGTATATTTGGGAGGAGAAAATATAACCGATGTAAAACAAAATAATCCTATTGTAAGTGCCGAAAATCCTTTTGGACCAAATTTTGATACTACTTTTGTATACGGGCCGATTTTTGGAAGCATGTATTATGCGGGCTTACGATTTAAAATCAAATAATATGAAAAAAATAATGATCCTTTTAGTGGTAGTGCTTAGTACAGCAACTACTTTTTCACAAAATAAAAATGCAAGATCCACTATCGAAGTAGATGGAATATGTGGTATGTGTAAACAACGTATTGAAAGAGCCTCCTTAAACACCAAAGGAGTTAAATCTGCCGTATGGAATGTCGAAACACATGTGCTAAGCCTTATCTATGATGAGCGCAAGACCAATTTGGAAACCATTGAGGCAAATATTGCCTCAGTCGGGCACGATACCGAGAATATTAAAGCTACCGAAGAAGCTTATAACAGTGTTCATGACTGCTGTAAATATAGAGATGAAGAAGTTATAGATGATCACAAAGATAAAGGTGATAAAGGCTCATAAGTTCCTTGTATGAATAGAGCCAAGAAAATACTTCTGTATTCCATTACAGTTGTCGTAATTATATTTTCAATTGTTTGGGAATATTATGTGCAACAATGGGAAGCTTTTCAGCCTGAAGGAGGAGCTGTGATACGAGTAGATCTGTTCGTGTTGTATCCTTTGGTGATTACTTTGGTGGCACTATCGTTATACCAGCTTTTTAAAAAGAAATAAATCTCTTATAAATAGAAAAAACCTCAGCAATTTGCTGAGGTTTTTTTATTGAGTTTTAACTTAGAATTCTACTCAAAAAATATTTGTGATCTCGTTATTACATCATTCCCGGCATACCACCGCCACCCATAGGAGGCATAGCAGGGGTATCTTCTTTAATATCTACGAGGGCACATTCTGTAGTAAGGATCATTCCTGCAACAGATGCCGCATTTTCCAATGCGATACGAGTTACTTTTTTAGGGTCGATGATACCGGCTTTCAGCATATCAACATAGTTTTCAGATTTTGCATCATACCCAAAGTTTTTCTTTCCTTCCAATACTTTGTTGATGACTACAGAACCTTCACCTCCTGCATTTTCAACAATAGTGCGTAATGGAGATTCAATAGCACGAGCGACAATTTGAATACCTGTTGATTCGTCTAAAGTACCGGTTGTCAATTTTTCTAAAACCTTAATGGCTCTTACCAAAGCAACACCACCACCTGCAACAATACCTTCTTCCACAGCTGCACGAGTTGCGTGAAGGGCATCATCTACACGATCTTTCTTTTCTTTCATTTCAACTTCAGAAGCAGCACCTACATATAATACTGCAACACCTCCGGCTAATTTCGCCAAACGTTCCTGAAGCTTTTCTTTGTCATAGTCGCTAGTGGTCGTTTCAATTTGAGACTTGATCTGTCCCACACGTGCCTTGATGCCACTTTTACTTCCGGCTCCATTTACAATAGTAGTATTGTCTTTATCTATTGTAATTGTTTCTGCAGAACCAAGCATATCGATAGTAGTATTTTCAAGAGTGAAACCACGTTCTTCACTAACAACTGTTCCACCTGTCAATACTGCGATGTCTTCTAACATTGCTTTTCTGCGGTCACCAAAACCGGGAGCTTTTACAGCAGCGATCTTCAATGAGCCACGTAATTTATTCACTACCAAAGTAGCTAAAGCTTCACCATCCACATCTTCAGCAATGATCAACAATGATTTACCTTGTTGTGCAACAGGTTCCAAAACAGGAAGCAGGTCTTTCATTGAAGATATCTTTTTATCATATAGAAGAATCATTGGACTCTCCAGTTCGGTTTGCATTTTGTCACTATCCGTAACAAAGTATGGAGATAAGTAACCACGGTCAAACTGCATCCCTTCTACAACGTCAACATATGTTTCAGTTCCTTTTGCTTCTTCAACGGTGATTACACCTTCTTTACCTACTTTTTCAAATGCCTGTGCAATAAGATCTCCTATTCGTTCATCATTATTTGAGGAAATAGCAGCTACTTGCTTGATCATTTCAGAAGAGTTCCCAACTTTGGTGGATTGTTTATCCAAATCCTTAACAATGGTTTCTACAGCTTTGTCGATACCACGTTTTAGATCCATAGGGTTTGCACCTGCGGCAACATTTTTTAGGCCTTCTTTAACGATTGCCTGTGCCAAAACGGTAGCAGTGGTCGTCCCGTCACCAGCAAGGTCATTGGTTTTTGAAGCTACCTCTTTTACCATTTGCGCTCCCATATTTTCAAGAGCATCTTCCAATTCAATTTCTTTAGCAACGGTAACACCATCTTTGGTTACTTGTGGTGCGCCAAATGATTTACTAATAATAACATTACGTCCCTTGGGGCCTAGTGTCACTTTTACTGCATTTGCCAATGCATCCACACCACGCTTTATATTATCACGTGCTTCTACATCAAATTTTATATCTTTTGCCATATTTTTAAATTTTGGTAGTTATTAATTCTAATTAAATAATAGCCAGGATATCATCCTCACGCATCATGAGGTAATCTTTCCCATCCAATTTTAATTCACTTCCGGAATATTTGCCATATAAAACAATATCACCAACTTTTACAGTCATATCGTGATCTTTTTTGCCTTTACCTACGGCTACAACTTTACCTTGTTGTGGTTTTTCTTTTGCAGAATCCGGAATATATAGCCCGGAAGCAGTTTTAGTCTCTGCCTCTTGTGGCTGTACTAAAACTCTGTCTGAAAGTGGTTGAATTTTTAACGCCATTTTCAATATAATTTTTAGTTGTTAATTTTTAGTTTTATGTTTTCCTATTAGGCAGAAATTATGCCAGTGCCCAAAAGCTGACATTTTAAAACAAAAAATGCCAGCTTGTCATAAGCCGGCATTAATAATTCTGTGATCAATACGATTTATTCGTTGTTATCTTCTGTTGTACCGCCAGCATTGGGATCTACAGGAATAGTGTTCTCAATGGCACCTTCATCGAACGTGTCTACTGTAGTAGTATTTCCCATAATAGGAATGTTTGATAGTAAGATCAATGCCAATAGCAAAGTAGCCAGTGTCCAGGTACTTTTATCCAGAAAGTCGGTTGTCTTTTTAACACCGCCTAATTGCTGTGTTCCGCTACCTCCAAATGAAGAAGATAATCCGCCGCCTTTTGGGTTTTGTACCATTACTACTACCACCAGTAGGAATGCCACGAAAATAATCAAGACCAAAAATATTGTAAATGTACTCATCGTTTCTCTGTATTTATCAAATTCTTTATTGCCCGAATTTGGTCTGCAAAGAAACCACTTTTTTCGGGATATTTCAAAATTAAAATTTTATATGCTTGTATTGCTTTGGAATAGTTCTTTTGTTGCACATACACCTTCGCTAAGGTCTCTGTCATCAACGTGTCCGGCGGCTGTGTGTAAGACGCAGCAAGGTCTTTATTTGATGTGGTGATTTCCTTAGGCTCCAGTTTAGGTTTTTTCTGAATAAAATTTTCTATCAATTGAAACTTACGTTCCTGGTCCGTAGTCTCTTCTTTTTGAGCAAATTCTTCAGTATCCCTGCGAATAGGTGTTGCCGAAGTAAGTTTTAGCCATTCACTGAAAGAATGCGTGTCCTCTTTTGTGAAATGCAGAGGTTTGTCAACTTCCAGTATTTCTTCAGCCTTTACCGGAGCTTCTTTTTCCCGGGGTTCTTCGTGAGTTTTGGGAGTTGAAATGATCTCTTCAACAGATGTAACCTTACGTTGAAACAAATCCGGATTTAAGATCGCTTCGGCCTTTTTTAATTCGGTCTTCATTTGGGTATCCAACTCAACACTTACTTGCTCGGAAACATCTTCGGTCACTACTTCTATTTCGTATACCGAATCATCATGTTGTTGTATCACTTGTGATATTTCATTCTGAATAAAACTTTCCGAAGTAATATATTCAAACAAGATATTACGATCTGTTGTATAGGCAGCAGTTACCTTTAAAGCATCATTATATAAAAAACTATTCTGATTTTTTAGTCCTTTTAACTGTAGTGCCCGTGCACTTTGAAAATAAGGGTATTTTTCTATCACAGAAACTAAACCCGAAAGGTCCTCATTACTAAGTTCCTGCGGATGGGCTAAGAGGTATGTATATTTTGAAGTATTCAAAAGTTACCAGTTTGCGAGTGATTTGTTAAAGATATCTTGTGTAATGCGTTCAAAAATTATTGCTACGGCATCATCCAGTGCTGAGCCGGTAAGTTGTGTTCCTCCGGCATAATCATAATAAAATGAAAATCGTTGTTCAAAATCTTTTTCTTCGTCTTTGGTATTGTAAAAACGTACATTAACACTAATGGTTAACCTGTTCTGTGCTGCGGTGCTTTGAGAAGTTGCAGTAATCGGAGCAATGTAATATTCGGTTATTTCTCCTTCATAAACCAAATTTCCATTAGTAGTTACCAGGTCCAAACTTGTTTGGTTTAATAACAGATCCTGTAATTCTTGTGTAAAATTCCGTGCAATACCGGGTTCTACAATAGCAGCGTTGTTTTGAAAATAACTTACCTGAAATGTTTTGATCTCCGAATAATCAATATCTGCTCCCGTGAACGAATAAAACTTACAACCCTGTAATAATAGACTGGTGAGCAGTACTGCAAAAATATGCTTTATATAATTCATTTACAGGTTGTATTGTTTAATCTTTCGGTAAAGTGTACGTTCGGATATTCCTAACTCTTCTGCAGCATCCTTTCGTTTTCCGTTGTATTTTTCCAGAGATTTTTTGATGAGTTCCAATTCTTTTTCCTGAAGGGAGAGATTCTCTTCTTCTTCAATTTCTTCAGCAAAATCGTAATTTCCGGTTTTTACTTCGGGTGCTGTTTCAGAAATACTTAAAACCTCAACATCTTGAGGATTAATCTCTTCTTCGTCAACAATAGCAGCCAGTTGTTCTTCATTGCCTTTTTCTTCAGAATATATTTTATTGATCAGTGAAGATTGTTCCTCCTTTACGTCGGCAACATTTCCTGTTTTCATTAACTCTAATGTTAACTTTTTAAGGTCGTTGACATCCCGTTGCATATCGAAGAGGACCTTGTACAGTATTTCCCGTTCACTGCTAAAATCGCTTTTTTCTTTTTTGGGATTTATTACTGCAGGCAGGTTGCTTCCAACATCCGGTAAATACTGTTTTAGAGTGGTATAAGAAATGCTCCTGTTTTGTTCCAGTACCGAAATTTGTTCGGCAACATTGCGCAATTGACGAATATTTCCGCCCCAACGATATTGTAACAGCAAGCTTATTGCATCTTCTTCCAGGCGGATGGTTGGCATTTTATATTTCTGTGCAAAATCTGAAGCAAATTTTCGAAATAACAAATGAATGTCTTCGCTTCGTTTTCGCAGTGGCGGAAGGTTAATTTCCACAGTACTTAATCTATAATACAGGTCTTCCCGAAACTTCCCTTTATCAATAGCATCACTCATATTGACATTGGTTGCCGCGACAATGCGAACATCTGTTTTTTGGGCTTTGGAAGAGCCTACTTTTAAAAATTCTCCATTTTCCAGGACACGCAGCAAACGTACCTGAGTGGGAAGGGGAAGCTCTCCAACTTCATCCAGAAAAATAGTTCCTCCGTCTGCCACTTCAAAATAACCGCTACGGGTTGCCGTCGCTCCGGTAAAAGCTCCTTTTTCATGCCCAACGAGTTCACTGTCTATGGTTCCTTCCGGTATTGCACCACAGTTCACAGCAATGTATTTACCGTGTTTACGGTGCGAAAGGGAATGTATGATCTTAGGGATACTTTCTTTACCCACACCACTTTCCCCGGTAACCAACACCGAAATATCGGTAGGGGCAACCTGTATGGCTTTTTCTACGGCACGGTTAAGTTTAGGGTCATTCCCTATAATTCCAAAACGTTGTTTTACTGCTTGAACGTTTTCCATAAATTAATTATTCTCACTATATCCAATTGCTTCACCTATAAGTGTTGCGCTTGTACAATCTGTTACTTTGACCATTACAAAATCTCCGGGTTTATAATCTTCTTTTGGAAATACCACTACGAGATTTTGAGGATTTCTGCCACTCCAGTGTGCATTACTTTTTTTGGATTCTCTCTCGATCAATACTTCTACGACCTTTCCCAATGATCTGTTCGTGTGATAGGCACTATGGCGCTGCTGGGCATCTACAATTTCCGTGAGTCGGCGTTTTTTAATTTCTTCAGGAATGTCATCTTCCAGCTTACGGGCCGCCATGGTTCCCGGTCTTTCGGAATACTTGAACATAAATCCAAAATTAAACTTTACATATTCCATCAGGCTCAAAGTATCTTGATGATCCTCTTCGGTCTCTGTCGGGAAACCGGTAATAATATCTTGTGAAAGTCCGCATTCCGGAATGATTTCATTGATCTTATCGATCAGTTGCATGTATTCCTCACGTGTATGCTGTCGATTCATTTCCTTTAATATACGAGTACTTCCACTTTGAAAAGGAAGATGGATGGAATTACAGATATTGTCATACTTTGCCATAGTGTGCAATACATCTTCGGTCATATCCTGTGGGTTGGAAGTAGAAAAGCGAATCCGCATTTTGGGATGTGCTTCTGCCACCATAGCCAGTAATTGCGAAAAAGAAGTAGCCGTAGCTTTTTCCATTTCGGAAGCCTTTTTGAAATCTTTTTTGAGTCCGCCGCCATACCATAGGTAACTATCTACATTTTGCCCCAGAAGAGTAACTTCTTTGAAGCCTTTTTTTGCAAGGTCTGCAACCTCATTCAAAATACTTAACGGATCACGGCTACGCTCACGCCCACGAGTAAAAGGTACTACACAAAAGGTACACATATTGTCACAGCCCCGGGTAATGCTCACAAGGGCATTAATACCATTGGTCCCTAAGCGCACCGGAGAAATATCTCCATAGGTTTCGTCTCTGGAAAGGATCACATTTACGGCATCACGGCCCTCATCAACCTCCTTTAGCAAGTTGGGAAGATCCTTGTAGGCATCCGGCCCTACGACCATATCCACTATTTTTTCTTCATCAAGGAATTTCTCTTTAAGACGCTCCGCCATACATCCCAAAACACCTACTTTCATTCCCGGATTGATTCTTTTTACAGCATTATATTTTTCCAAACGTTTACGAACCGTTTGCTCTGCTTTATCACGAATAGAGCAGGTATTGACCAATACGAGGTCTGCTTCCTCTAATTGGGTAGTAGTATTAAAGCCTTCATTTGCAAGAATAGAAGCCACGATCTCACTGTCACTAAAATTCATTTGGCAACCATAACTTTCAATGAAAAGTTTACGTGTATTACCTTTCCTCGCTTCAAGGGTTAAGGATTGCCCCTGCTTTGTTTCGTCTATAACCTTCTCTTCCATAAATTACAATAAGTAACCAATTATTTTTGTACTGTCAATTAATGTGCAAAGATACAATTAAATTGGTGTTTGTGACAAAGTGGCAGATTTCTTTTT
The DNA here is from genome assembly GCA_028285705.1 of Altibacter sp. Classification (GTDB taxonomy): domain Bacteria; phylum Bacteroidota; class Bacteroidia; order Flavobacteriales; family Flavobacteriaceae; genus JANQOS01. Next base: position 2,805 of record JANQOS010000102.1, on the reverse strand, counting down.
TGTAATTTTATAGCTGAACTAACAGCGAAATTAAATGGAACATCCAATTTTTAAGAAGATAGAAAATGCCAATAAGCCGGATTTTGGCAATATACTTTCCAAGAGCTTTGAACTATTTAAGAAAGTATGGGAGCAGGCATTGTACCATGTACTTATAAGTATGGTGGTAGTAATTCCCATGATATTTATTATTTACATTCCGTATATCCTGTTTGTATTTAGTATGACCGGCCGCAACAGCTATGACTATTACGACAGCTATGGTTATTATGATAGTTATGGTTATTACGACCAGCCGGATATGACAGCTTATATTCCACTTTTCATTATTTATATCCTAGTTGTTTTTGTACTTATTTTTGTTGTACAGGCCATTGTTTTTGGGATAACTGCACATTTTTTCAAGGTTTTGAAGAAAGAAGATATGGGGACAACAGAGGATGTTGGTGGTTATTTTGATCTCATAAAAGGAAACTATAAGAAGTTATTTGGATTATCACTGGCTTCTTTTGGAATTGCCTTGCTGGCTACCCTTGCTTGTTATCTGCCAATTTTTTATGTAATGGTGCCTTTACAGTTACTGGTGGCCTTTTATGCATTTCACCCGGAACTTTCTGTTTCCGATATTGTGAAGGCAAGCTTTAAATTAGGAAACAAGTTTTGGCTAACTATTTTTGGGTTGGTAATAATTTCATCCATGATAGCACAATTAGGGGTTTTACTTTGTATTGTAGGAGTGTTCTTTACTGCTTATTTTGTGCATATACCTATGTATTATGTTTATAAAGATACGATAGGTTTTGATAATGCTTCAGGAGAAAATACAGAGCATATTTCTTCCTAAAACCACTGATTTTATGGTGTTAACTGAATCCTAAATTTTTGGGACTCAAACCTTGTATTAAAAAAAAAAGATACTTTTGTACCCCAAACAAAATGAATATGGCAAAGAATTTAGTGATTGTTGAGTCACCTGCAAAAGCAAAAACCATCGAAAAATTTCTCGGGAAGGATTTTAAGGTAGCGTCCAGTTTTGGACACATAGCCGACCTGCCTTCTAAAGAGTTAGGTGTGGATGTGGATGGCGATTTTACACCTAAATATATAGTGTCGAGTGATAAAAAAAGTTTGGTGAGAGAATTAAAGGGGTTAGCCAAAAAAGCCGAAACGGTTTGGCTGGCCAGTGATGAAGACCGGGAGGGAGAAGCAATTGCATGGCACCTTGCTGAAACATTAGATTTAAAAGAGGATAAAACCAAGCGTATTGTTTTTCATGAAATCACAAAGTCTGCCATTTTAAAAGCTATTGAGAACCCTAGGAAAATAGATTACAATCTGGTGAATGCACAACAGGCACGCCGGGTTTTAGATCGTTTGGTGGGATATGAACTGTCTCCTGTATTGTGGAAAAAAGTAAAAGGAGGTTTATCTGCGGGACGTGTGCAGTCTGTTGCAGTACGCCTTATCGTAGAGCGTGAACGGAATATCGAAGCTTTTAATCCGGTTGCCTCTTATAGGATCGATGCAGAATTCATCACTTCTGAAGGTAATAAGTTTAAAGCGAAACTTCCCAGGAATTTTGAAACCGAGGCGGAAGCCCGTGAATTTCTTCAAAAGAACTTAGGAGCTTCATATAAAGTTTCAGACCTAGTAAAAAAGCCGGCTAAAAAATCTCCGGCACCCCCATTTACAACTTCAACACTTCAGCAGGAAGCGTCGAGAAAATTATACTTTTCAGTAGGGAAAACAATGACAATAGCACAGCGCCTCTACGAAGCAGGGTTGATCACTTATATGCGTACCGATAGTGTGAACCTGTCTAACGAAGCCAAAAATGCTGCTCAAAAAGAAATTGAAACTTCTTATGGAAGTCAATACAGTAACCCTCGTAATTTTAAAGGGAAAGCAAAAGGGGCACAAGAAGCTCACGAAGCCATACGTCCTACAGATATGTCGCGACGTACTGTTGAAGGGGATTATGATCAGGCAAGGTTGTACGACTTAATTTGGAAGCGTACACTCGCTTCACAAATGAGTGATGCACAACTGGAGCGTACCAATGTAAAGATTGAAATAAATGCTTCTGAAAAGGTCACGGAACATTTTACTGCAAACGGTGAAATGATAAAATTTGACGGCTTCCTGAAAGTATATTTGGAAGGAACCGATTTTGAAGAGGAAGAACAAGACGGCATGCTTCCAAATCTTGTTAAGGGAGATGCGTTGGACAATGAGTATATTACGGCAACACAACGATTTACCCGCCCGCCATATCGTTTTACGGAAGCTTCTCTTGTAAAGCAATTGGAAGAATTGGGAATTGGCCGTCCTTCTACATACGCTCCAACTATTTCTACGATCATTAGTCGTAATTATATTGAAAAGGGAACAATAGAAGGTACAGAACGCAGATACCTTCAACTTACTTTGGAAGAAGGAACTATTAAAGACAAGAATCTAACTGAAACTATAGGAAGTGATAAAGGTAAATTGGTTCCAACGGATATCGGGTTGATCGTAAACGACTTTTTGGTAGACCATTTTGAGAACATTCTTGATTATAATTTTACTGCGAAAGTCGAGCAAGACTTTGATGATATTGCAGACGGGAAAGAAGAATGGAAACAAATGATGAAAGATTTCTACGGAAAATTTCATCCTCGTGTTGAAGATGTTCAGGAAAATGCGGAACGTGAAAGTGGAGAACGTATTTTGGGACATGACCCTGAAACAGGGAAAATAGTCTTGGTACGTCTGGGTAAATTTGGTCCTATGGCACAAATTGGATCACCGGATGACGAAAAA
>JANQOS010000089.1 GCA_028285705.1 Altibacter sp. | reverse complement strand
ACCTGGTGGAATTTTTGGACAACCTTTCCGTATCCGGTGAACAGGACAGTATGAATGTTGAGCAGATCCCTTTTGAGAAAATGTGCCCCGATGGAGTAGAACGTGCTATTAATGAGCTTGATGTAAGAAAAAAAACCGGCTGCTCTATAATTGGCTACAGGTCTCATGGTGGAGAGTATATAGTGAACCCGGAACCTTCTATGGTCGTGAAAAAAAATTCAAAATTGATACTCATAGGCCGCCCCAACCAAATTGAAAATTTAAAACAATTGTATAACGTTTGAATATCCGTTAACAATTAAAAGGGTGAAAAATTTGAATTCACTACTTTTTTTTAGCATCTTGCTTAGCTGAAAAAAACAACGTCTCACTAAAACAACCAATTATGAAGAAATTTCTTCTTTCCTTTTTTACATTTTTAATTTCATTTGCATCATTTGCTCAAGAAGCTGCAGACAAAGGCTGGGATGAAAAAGTAAACGATTGGTTTACACCTATCTCAAACGCTTGGTCTGGATTTGTGTTTACGGCTGTTAACTTTACAGAAGATGTAAGTATGCCGGTTGTGATTATTTGGTTGCTATTAGCCGGTTTGGTCTTTACTTTAGTATTTAGGTTTGCCAATATTAGACTTTTTGGAGTTTCTATCAATATAGTTCGAGGTAAGTACGATGACGTAGATCATGTTACTGTCGATCCTATGGCAGGTGATCCAACTCCTGGCGGTGATGCAATCGAAACAATCCGTGTAGAAGGTCATGATGGAGAGGTTTCTCACTTTCAGGCACTAACTGCCGCCTTGTCGGGAACTGTAGGCTTGGGTAATATTGCCGGAGTTGCTATTGCGATCTCATTAGGAGGTCCTGGTGCTACCTTTTGGATGATCGTTGCCGGACTACTGGGAATGTCTTCAAAATTCGTAGAGTGTACGTTGGGTGTAAAGTATAGGGATGTTGGAGAAGATGGAACTGTATATGGAGGTCCAATGTATTACCTGAAAAAAGGATTAAAAGATGTTGGGAAAGGTGGTCTTGGTAAAATATTAGCTGTACTCTTTGCGATCATGTGTATTGGAGGCTCATTTGGTGGTGGAAACATGTTCCAGGCGAATCAGGCAGCACAACAATTTAATACAATGATAGGTGCTGAATCTACCTCGGCAGGTGTTGTTTTCGGAATTATAATGGCAATAGTTGTTGCAATTGTTATTATTGGAGGTATAAAAAGAATTGGTAGTATTACTGAGAGAGTTGTGCCATTTATGGTAGGAATATATTTCCTGGCAGCAGTGATCATAATTGTTGTGAATTTTGGAAGTATTGGTTCTGCTTTCGGCCAAATATTTGATGGAGCATTCAATGCTCAGGGGATTTCGGGAGGTATTCTTGGGGTTCTGATCATCGGATTTCAGAGAGCCGCTTTCTCTAATGAGGCAGGGGTAGGAAGTGCAGCCATTGCGCACTCCGCCGTAAAAACCAAATATCCTGCTTCGGAAGGTTTGGTAGCTTTGTTAGAGCCATTTATTGATACGGTAGTAGTTTGTACCATGACCGCCTTAGTAATTATCATTACAAATGGTGATGGTAGTATTATGACCTATGGTGTTGCAGAAGCAGATGGGGTTTTAGCAACCTCAAAAGCATTTGCCTCTACACTACCTTGGTTTCCATATGTACTAACGGTAGCAGTAGTTCTATTTGCATTCTCAACAATGTTGTCCTGGTCTTACTACGGACTTCAAAGCTGGATGTTCCTTTTTGGAAGATCAAAAGCGGCGGATTACACATTTAAAATTTTATTCTGCCTATTCATTATTGTTGGTTCTGCGGCAAGTTTGGGAGCGGTAGTAGGATTCTCAGACGCGATGATATTTGCGATGTCTGTCCCTAACGTTATTGGTCTCTACTTCTTATTCCCGAAAGTACGTGATGAAGTGAAAAAATATATATCAGCCATAAGGGAAAAGAAAGCTGCAAAAGCATAATATATTTTGCTATATTAGAGCTTACATTCATCGCTCCCCGGTAACTAAAACCGGAATGCAATGAATCTAAACAACTTAAGATCCCATTTCGAGTTCAATAAACAACAGCGAAGTGGGATCCTTTTTTTGGCAGGAATTATTATTGCCCTATTATGTATCTATTATTTTGTGGATTTTTCTGAAAAGAATATCCTTGATACATCTTCTGAAGAAATAGTAGTCTTGCGATCTCAAATAGATTCCTTACGTGCTGTGGAAATTGAGAACCGAAAACCAAAAGTATATCCTTTCAACCCTAATTTCATTACCGACTATAAAGCTTATACTTTGGGAATGTCTACTGAAGAATACGACAGGCTCAAACATTTTCGGGACAAAGAACAATGGATCAACTCTGTAGCCGACTTTAAACGAGTAACGAAGGTTTCAGATTCCTTACTGCAAGCTATAAGTCCGTATTTTAAATTCCCGGAATGGGTAACACATCCAAGATCTAAAAAGAAAAAACAATCAAATAGCATTACCGAAAGAAGCTATGCACAAAAAACAGACCTGAACAAAGCGACCGAAGTACAATTACAGGAAATAAATGGTATAGGTAAGGCGTTGAGTAAGCGTATCGTTTTATACAGAGAAAAACTTGGCGGATTTACAGATGATATTCAATTGAATGCAATATGGGGATTGGACAGGTCGGTGTCACAAAAAGTTTTAAATCGGTTCACAGTTAAGACGCCGGTACGTATAGAAAAGATGGATATCAATACCATATCAGCTTCAGATATAGCAACCATACCCGGAATTTCTTTTGATCTTGCTAAAAAGATATGGGAATACAGGGTGCTTCACGAAGGGATCAGTGACTTTTCAGAACTGGAAAAAATAGAAGGGTTGTCACCCCTTAAATTACAGCTAATTCAGCTATATTTGTACTTATAACCTAAAGCCATCTTTAAGTGGTTTTTTAAAACAACGCGCTATGAAAACATACCTGAATCTTCTGGTGCTTGCTACTTTTTTGTTTGTAAGCTATGAAACCGAACTAAATGATATTGATATCAACTACAAAGCGAATATTGATCTTAATATAAAGCCCCCTGTTCTTAATTTTGATGCCACTGATGATGATGAGGATATTCGTGATGGTTTAGCTGCTATGGCTAACGGCACAACTGTTAATTTTACTTCGGGGGTCACTTATGATATTAACGTTGATATTATTATTGAAGATAAATCGAACATAACCATAAATGGTAATAACGTAACATTTAGGTATATAACTGATGGGGTACGTTTTAAGATTAAAAGTAGTTCTACAATTAATGTTAAAGATCTAGTTATTGATAATAACAATACTAATGCAGAAGGGGGTAGTGATTCACATACAGGGAGAATTATTGTGAACAACTCTTCCAGTTATGTTACTTTAGATAATATCGAAATGACAGCTCAAAAAGGGCGTAGCGGAACTACTCAGGCTGTTCATCAAATTTTAATTGAAAAATCAGACCACATAACTGTTAAGAATTGTGACCTTGAAGAATCAAGTGGAGAACTGGTGCACTTATTGGCCTCAACAGACTGTCTGGTTGATAACAATGACATGACCGGTGGGTGGTCCGGGGTTGGAACTGCTGGTATTTTAGAAGGAACTACTGAAGTTTATGGTTCTGAAAATACAATAAGCAATAATACCATTTACAATGCAACTACTGCATATATTACTATTAATGATCAGGATGCTTTGGTTGAATATAATACAATTAAATCTACAGCGAATCCCAATAATGATTTTGGTGGCCCCGGAATTCGTTTTGGTCACAACAATGACGGTTATGATCACGAATATGCAATTGGGGCAATTTGTAGAAATAATACAATTAGTGATTTACTAATTAATAATAACCCTGATGGTGATTATGAGCCCGTTGCCATAAAAGTAGATTATACACAAATTGATGGTACTTTTTATGATAATTATAATAATTTAATTATTGAAAATAATACCATTAGCAATTGTAAAAAAGGTATAAAAGTGAGTAACCAACCAGGACAATATTTAACAATTAAAGAGAATTCGATACAAACGATAGATGAGGCTATCGAACTATTTTCACCAGATGGCCCCCAACAAGAACCTCAACATTGTCTGGTGGACAATAATGACTTATTAAAGTCAGACAATCAAGTAATAAAAGTATATAATTCATCTTTGGATTTAAAAAATAACGATGATATTACATTGAATTCAAACGATACATGGGATAAGGCTGTATTAATCCAAAATATGTATGGTACTGCTGGCACACATCTTAATGAAATTAAAATATCAAATAATAATTTTAATCTTGAAGACGCTACCGGTATATACTATAACGAAATACATTTAGACGGAATGCTAATTGAAGATAATAATTTTTATGATGGAAATATTGCAATTTATGTTGGAGGAAAAAATACGACAATTGATGGTAATTTTATCGCTAGCCCCTTAAGCTGGCCAATTTATTTGACGTCTTACTCAGAGGATGTTGACATTCTAGGAAATACAGTAAATAGTTATTTTAGGTCATGTGTGTATTTGCTAAGTACAGATAATACAACACTTTCCGGTAATACCTTCGATTTTAAAGCTGGAAGGACCTATCCATGGGCTGTATGGATGAACACGCCGGCTTCAAATATTAGCGAATCTTTTTTAAACAATACAATAATAAATTTTGACAATGAACATAATTAGTATTTATTCAAAAATTTAACGAATATATTTTAGAATAGAAGAGGTAACTTAATAAAAGAAAATAAGAAAGAAATATGAGTATATACTTTACAGAAGAGCACGAATTTTTCAGAAAAAGCTTTCAGGATTTTTTACAAAAAGAAGTAGTTCCGCATATAGAGAAATGGGAAGAGACCGGACATATTGAACGCTTTATCTGGGAGAAGGTTGGAGAGATGGGATATTTTGGGATCAATTACCCGGAAGCCTATGGAGGAATGGGCCTCGACCTGTTCTATACGGTCATATTTCTGGAAGAACTACAAAAAATAAACTCCGGTGGATTTGCGGCTGCAATGTGGGCGCATGCTTATTTGGCAATGACACACCTTAACAAAGAAGCAAACCACGAACAAAAAGAGAAGTATTTGGCTCCAAGTATCACCGGAGAAAAAATAGGCTGCCTTTGTATTACAGAACCTTTTGGAGGCAGTGATGTTTCGGGAATGCGAAGTACCGCTGTAAAAAAGGGAGATACCTATATTCTTAACGGCTCCAAAACATTTATAACCAATGGGGTACACAGCGATTATTTGATCGTCGCTGCAAAAACAGCACCCGAGTTGGGTAACAAAGGAATAAGCATCTTTGTAGTGGACCGGGATATGCCGGGTGTATCGGCTACAAAGCTGGATAAGTTAGGATGGCGAGCGAGTGATACCGGAGAGATCGCATTTGACAATGTTGAGGTTCCCGCAGAGAATTTGATGGGTGAAGAAAATCAGGGTTTTCCATATATCATGCAGCACTTTGCGTTGGAACGGCTTGTGATGGCGATCAATGCACATGCCCGTAGCGAGTATGCACTGGAATATACGATCCAGTATATGAAGGACCGTACGGCCTTTGGTCAATCCATATCAAAGTTTCAGGCACTGAGGCATAAAATAGCACAACTTTCTGCCGAGGTGGAAGTGTGCAAAACATTTAACTACGCGACAGCCAAACAATTAAATGATGGCGAATATGTAGTAAAAGAAGCAACGATGGCCAAGTTAACCTCTACTAAGGTTGCGGACGATGTCATGTACGAGTGCCTACAGTTACTGGGAGGTTACGGTTATATGGAAGAATACCCCTTAGCGCGATTGTTACGTGACAGCAGGCTGGGCCCTATTGGAGGAGGAACCAGTGAGATACTAAGGGAGATCATAGCTAAGGTAGTGATTGACGGAAAAGTATATAAGAAAGCTACCTGATGAAGCTTGTACGATTTGCTATTCAGAATTAAAAAAATCTGATAACTAACATCTAAAATCCAAAATCTTATTTATCTTTGCCGTCCCTAAAGAGAGGAGGTGATGACATTATGTTAATAATACCAATAAAAGACGGAGAAAATATCGATAGAGCGCTAAAGAGATTTAAGCGTAAATTTGACCGTACAGGAACCATGCGCCAGCTGCGCAAGAGACAGGCGTTTACCAAGCCTTCGGTAACACGTAGAGCTCAAATACAAAAAGCACAATATATCCAAGGATTAAGAGATGCGGAAGAAATTTAGTATTTCGCTATTCAAATAAATAAAAAGTCCGTTAGATTATAGTATTTTTACTTTCTAACGGATTTTTTTATGCCCTTTAAAGACTTCATCGATTACCTTACGTTAGAGAAAAATTATTCTGCGCATACCATTACTGCTTATCAAAGGGACCTGGAAAGTTTTTTGGCCTTTGCTTCGGAAACATATGATTACAATACGATCAAAGAAGTAAATTATTCTGTTATCAGAAGTTGGATCGTTTCGTTGGTAGATTCCGGTATCACAAACCGAAGTGTTAACCGTAAGGTATCTTCTTTAAAGACCTATTATAAATTTTTATTGAAAACGAAGCAGATAGAGGTCAACCCTTTATTAAAACACAAAGCTTTAAAGACAAGTAAAAAGCTACAGGTTCCTTTTTCGGAAAAGGAGATAGAAGATGTGCTACAACTGCTAGACGAAACCAAAGATTTTGAAGGGGTCAGGAACAAGTTGATCGTTGAACTTTTTTACTCTACAGGAATGAGAAGGGCAGAACTGGTGCATCTTAAAATGAACGATGTCTCTGTTGCCCAAGGCACAATTAAGGTTTTGGGAAAACGAAATAAGGAGCGTATCATTCCTTTACTGCCCTCTGTGACAGAAACCATCAAAGCCTATTTGCAGCAACGTTCTCAGTTGGAAAAGATCAAAGATGAAACCTATTTTTTCCTCTCTTTAAAGGGAGTTAAAATCTATGAAACACTTGTATACCGAATTATAAATTCCTATTTTAGTAAAGCCTCTGAAAAAGTAAAAAAGAGTCCGCATATTTTACGACATTCTTTTGCGACTCACCTTTTAAATGAAGGAGCAGATTTAAATGCAGTGAAGGAACTGCTAGGGCATTCGAGTTTAGCATCTACCCAGGTCTATACCCATAATAGTATAGCAACATTAAAAGAGGTGTATAAAAAATCGCATCCCCGTAACTCAAAATAAATTACAAACATTAAAATTCTTGTGTATGAATGTAAATGTGCAACCTACAAATTTTGCAGCCGATACCAGGCTAATTGACTTTATTGAAAAGAAGCTTTCCAAGCTGGAACAATTTTATAATAAGATTGTATTTGCCGATGTATTTTTGAAGGTTCAAAATACAAGCGAAAAACAAAATAAAATTGTTGAAATATTGCTAAGTATTCCCGGTGATGATTTAATTGTAAAAAAAGAAGCCAGGACTTTTGAAGTTGGAACAGATGAATGCGTGCAATCACTGGAACGACAGCTAAAAAAACGCAAACAAAAACAAAGGGCGTATTTATAAGATAAAAATTCAAAAAAAGTTTTTTAGAAAAAATAATTTATATACATTTGCAGTCCGTTAGAAATAGCGGACTTTTTTATGGCTAAAAAGTTACATAAAAGCCGATGTAGCTCAGCTGGCTAGAGCAGCTGATTTGTAATCAGCAGGTCGTGGGTTCGAGTCCCTCCATCGGCTCTTAAGAAAAAGGAAAGTTCTTTTAAATACAATGGTTAAGGGGAGATACTCAAGCGGCCAACGAGGGCAGACTGTAAATCTGCTGACTATGTCTTCGCAGGTTCGAATCCTGCTCTCCCCACGCAGAATTTTATGAGATTTTGTAGAAAGCTGGCTTTCTTAAAAAATTGAGTAAATTCTTAATTCGGGTTTTCCCGAAAAGGATTGCCAGACAAATGTGAGGTGATCCACTTTGAAATATTGAAATTGTATGCTGAAAATTTTCAGCTAAAAAAGCGGGAGTAGCTCAGTTGGTAGAGCGTCAGCCTTCCAAGCTGAATGTCGCCGGTTCGAACCCGGTCTCCCGCTCAAAAACAACATCACGAAAGTGATTGTTAGTGCTAATTTTGAGTTTAAAGTTTGTGAAAGTGAACTTGAACCTTAAACTTTAAACCTGCAACCAATAAGCCGGTGTAGCTCAGGGGTAGAGCGTTTCCTTGGTAAGGAAGAGGTCATGAGTTCAAATCTCATCATTGGCTCAACTAAGTACATAAATTGAACACTATTATATAACTAAGATTAAATAAATACAAACATGGCAAAAGAAACATTTGATCGGTCCAAACCCCACTTAAACGTAGGTACTATTGGACACGTAGATCACGGTAAAACAACCTTAACAGCTGCTATTACTAAAGTATTGGCAGATGCTGGTTTTTCAGAGGCTAAGTCTTTTGATCAAATTGACAACGCTCCGGAAGAAAAAGAAAGAGGTATTACAATTAACTCTTCACACGTAGAATATCAAACGGCGAATCGTCACTACGCACACGTTGACTGTCCGGGTCACGCGGATTACGTAAAGAACATGGTTACCGGTGCTGCGCAAATGGATGGAGCTATCCTTGTAGTTGCTGCTACAGATGGTCCTATGCCACAGACACGTGAACACATCCTTTTAGGACGTCAGGTAGGTATTCCTCGTATCGTTGTATTCATGAACAAAGTGGATATGGTTGATGATGAAGAACTTTTAGAATTAGTAGAAATGGAGATCAGAGATCTTCTTTCCTTCTATGAGTATGATGGGGATAACGGCCCTGTTATTGCAGGTTCTGCTTTAGGTGCACTTAACGGTGAGCAAAAATGGGTAGATACTGTATTGGAATTAATGGAAGCTGTTGATACTTGGATCGAAGAGCCACTTCGTGAAGTAGACAAAGATTTCTTGATGCCTATTGAAGATGTATTCTCTATTACAGGTCGTGGTACTGTTGCAACAGGTCGTATTGAGACAGGTGTTGCAAATACAGGAGACGCTGTAGATATCATTGGTATGGGAGCTGAGAAATTGACTTCTACCATTACAGGAGTTGAGATGTTCCGTAAGATTCTTGACAGAGGTGAAGCCGGAGATAATGTAGGTATCCTGTTAAGAGGTATTGAAAAGACCGATATCCGTAGAGGAATGGTTATCTGTAAACAAGGATCTGTTACACCTCATGCTAAATTCAAAGCAGAGGTATACGTTCTTAAGAAAGAAGAGGGTGGACGTCACACTCCATTCCACAATAACTATCGCCCACAGTTCTACGTTCGTACAACTGATGTAACGGGTAACATTGCTCTTCCTGATGGAGTAGAGATGGTTATGCCTGGAGATAACTTGACAATTACTGTTGAGCTTATTCAGCCAATTGCCTTGAACTTAGGTCTTCGTTTTGCGATCCGTGAAGGTGGTAGAACTGTAGGAGCTGGTCAGGTAACTGAGATTTTAGACTAATTAAAGTCAATAGATAAAGGAGTTTTAAGGTGTCCGCCAAAGGTGGACGCCTTGACTTTTATTACGGGTTTAGCTTGGCCTTGTTAGAATGTAGGTCGTAGAGCAGCTCATAAAAACGGGTTTAGCTCAGTTGGTAGAGCACTGGTCTCCAAAACCAGGTGTCGGGAGTTCGAGTCTCTCAACCCGTGCAAGTAATAGTAATAATACCTAATAGAATGGTAGATTATATTAAAGAGTCTTATAACGAACTAAAAAACCACGTAACATGGACGTCCTGGTCGGAAGCACAGCGACTTACAGTTCTTGTAGCTGTATTCTCAGTAGTTCTCGCTTTGGCGGTTTGGGGAGTGGATACTGTTTTTAGTAAGTTGATAAGCCTATATTTTGAATGGATCAAGTCGTAACCAAAATGACTGAAACAAAGAGTACAAAAAAGTGGTATGTGGTCCGTTCGGTTAGTGGACAGGAGAACAAGATCAAGTCGTATATCGAATCCGAGATAAAACGACTTAATCTCGAAGATTATATTGATCAGGTTTTGGTTCCTACCGAGAAAGTGATCCAGATACGTAACGGGAAAAAAGTACACAAAGAACGTGTTTATTTTCCGGGTTACATTATGGTACAGGCGAGCCTGGCGGGTGAAATACCACACATTATAAAATCTATTAACGGAGTAATTGGTTTCCTGGGTGAGACCAAAGGAGGAGATCCTGTGCCATTAAGACAGGCAGAGGTAAACAGAATGCTAGGAAAGGTTGATGAGTTGGCTGTAAAAGATGACAACGTAAACATTCCTTTTGTAATTGGTGAAACCGTAAAAGTGATCGATGGTCCGTTCAACGGATTCAACGGTACGGTAGAAAAAATAAATGAAGAAAAGCGTAAACTTGAAGTAATGGTGAAAATTTTCGGAAGAAAGACACCATTGGAATTAAGTTATATGCAAGTAGAAAAAGTTTAATTGTTACACGCTATATAATAGGTTATTTCTTAGGCTTCCACTAGAGAAAGAACCACATTAAAATTTAGAAAATGGCAAAAGAAGTAGGTAAAGTAGTAAAGTTGCAAGTTCGAGGAGGTGTCGCTAACCCGTCACCACCCGTTGGACCAGCTTTAGGTGCTGCCGGTGTGAACATTATGGAGTTCTGTAAGCAGTTTAATGCAAGAACTCAGGATAAGCAAGGTAAAGTATTGCCAGTAGTTATTACGGTGTATAAGGACAAGTCTTTCGACTTTGTTATTAAAACACCTCCTGCTGCTGTACAGATCCTTGAAGCCGCCAAAACTAAAAAAGGATCTGGCGAGCCACACATTAACAAGGTAGCTACTATCTCTTGGGATCAAGTAAGAACGATTGCAGAAGACAAAATGCCCGATCTAAATGCATTTACTGTTGAGTCTGCTATGAAAATGGTAGCCGGTACTGCTAGATCAATGGGAGTGAAAATAAAAGGTGCTGCACCTTTTTAATCAAGAAAAAGAATCTATAAAATGGCAAGATTAACAAAAAAGCAAAAAGAGTCAACTGCTAAAGTAGAAGCGAAAGCCTATACTTTAACGGAAGCTTCTGCTTTAATAAAAGAAATCACCAACGTAAATTTCGATGCTTCCGTAGACCTTGCTGTGCGTCTCAATGTAGACCCACGTAAAGCAAACCAAATGGTAAGAGGTGTAGTAACACTTCCACACGGAACCGGTAAAAATGTAAAGGTATTGGCATTGGTAACTCCGGATAAGGAAGCCGAAGCCACAGAAGCCGGAGCAGATTATGTTGGATTAGACGAGTACCTCGCAAAAATTAAAGGAGGTTGGACAGATGTTGACGTAATTGTAACCATGCCAAGTGTTATGGGAAAATTAGGACCACTAGGACGTGTTTTAGGACCTCGTGGATTAATGCCTAACCCAAAGACAGGTACGGTAACAATGGACGTTGCTAAAGCTGTTTCTGATGTAAAGGCCGGTAAGATCGACTTTAAAGTTGATAAAACAGGAATTGTACATGCAGCAATTGGAAAAGCATCCTTTGATGCTGAAAAAATTGCCGGAAACGCAAAAGAATTATTAACAACCCTAGTGAAACTGAAGCCTCAGGCATCTAAAGGTGTTTACATTAAAAGTATCTATATGTCTAGTACAATGAGTCCTAGTGTAGAGATAGACACCAAAAGATTTTCTGATCAGTAAAATTTAAAAATTATGACAAGAGAAGAAAAATCACAAGTAATTGAAAATTTAACTGCACAGTTGTCTGAGAACCCAATTATCTATTTAACAGATATTTCAGGTCTTGATGCAGGGACTACCAGTAACTTACGTCGCGCTTGTTTTAAAGCCGGAGTAAAATTAGCAGTTGTTAAGAATACATTACTTTCAAAAGCAATGGAAGGTTCAGATAAAGAATTCGGTGAATTAACCGAAACTCTTGTTGGGAACACTTCTTTAATGTTTTCTGAAACAGGTAACGCACCGGCTAAAGTAATTAAAGAATTCAGAAAAAAATCTGAAAGACCTTTACTGAAAGGAGCCTTCATTGAAGAAGCAATTTACGTAGGAGACGATCAACTGGATAAGCTGGTTGAGATCAAATCTAAAGAAGAGCTTCTTGGAGAGATCATTGGATTACTTCAATCTCCTGCTAAAAATGTTATTTCGGCATTGAAGTCTGGAGGAGGTACCATAGCTGGTATAGTTAAAACCTTATCTGAAAGAGAAGGTTAATCAAATTAAGCACTAATTAAAACATATAAATTAAAAATTATTTAAAACGATAGAAAATGGCAGATTTAAAAGATTTCGCAGAACAATTAGTTAACTTAACAGTAAAAG
>JANQOS010000065.1 GCA_028285705.1 Altibacter sp. | reverse complement strand
CTGACAAACGTTTGTTAGACGGTCGATGGAACATTACCATAGAGTGGGAATATGAAAAGAAAAAATACCTCTATAAAGAATCTATCACGTATTAAATATGTTAATGTCGGCTTTCATATTTGGCCTTTTAGGAAGTTTCCACTGTGTGGGCATGTGTGGCCCCATTGCCTTTATATTGCCGGTAGACCGTACTAACAATATAAAAAAGACAGGGCAAATATTCCTGTATCATTTTGGAAGGCTGTTCGCATATAGCATTATAGGTTTGTTGTTTGGCTTACTAGGAAAAGGCTTTTACCTTTTCGGAATGCAACAACAACTCTCTATTGTTGTTGGAGTTTTGATGATCTTGGTGATTCTTGTTCCGTATAAGACATTCAATAAATATAATTTTTCAAAACCAGTTTTTAAACTTATTTCAAAGGTAAAAAGCTCTTTAGGCGCTGCTTTAAAGAAGAAGACTCCTGATACTTTCCTTACGATAGGGTTCTTAAATGGGTTTTTACCTTGTGGATTGGTTTATATGGCTGTATTTGGAGCAATAGCTTCTGGTAATGCACCGGAAGGAAGCTTGTATATGGCAGTTTTTGGATTGGGGACCGTTCCTTTAATGACCACTGCTATTTACTTTGGAAATTTTTTAAGCGGAAAAATAAGGCAGCATATAAGAAGAACGATCCCGGTATTTGTAGTACTCATGGGCTGCTTATTTGTAATGCGGGGAATGGGACTTGGTATACCCTATATATCGCCTAAACCCATGGCGGATAAAGTAGAAGCCAATTACAACTGTCACAATACTGCTTCTGTTATTTTAGAATGATTTAACTAACTGTAAAACTTATGACTTATGATTTTAAATAATATACCTTTGGTAGACTGGGGAATGGGAACAGCACTCATAGCTGTATTTGGTGTTGTGTGTGTGATCATGATTCTGGTCGTTTTAAATCTTATGAAAAGCGACAAAAAGAAGTAAAGTGCCTCACTTTACCAAATAATTAAATGTACAAGAAATACTTTCGGGTGTACATTTACCTTAAATATTCATAGTTGGCTTTATTTATTGGGAAGTAAAATATGACTTTTGTCATATTATTATAGAAGAGTTATTACTTATTTTGTTATTTAAGATAAAAAGGTCTTAAAATATTAATACTTAATTTCACTAACTATGTTATCAAAAAAGCAAGCACGAAATTTCTTTCTGGGCGGTACTTTAGTCACTTTTTTAGTATTTATAGGTTTAACTATTTACTCATTTAGTGCAGAACAGGATCAATCAAACTATGAAGCCATTACCGAACAAGTTGTTCGCGGAAAACATTTATGGGAAACCAATAACTGTATGGGGTGTCATACAATTCTAGGAGAAGGAGCCTATTATGCTCCCGAATTAACAAAGGTTTTGGACCGTAGGGGCGAAGGATATGTAAAGGCTGTTTTGACGACACCTGTTCCATGGGCTCCAAACGGAAGAAAAATGGTGGCTTATGGTTTTTCGGATGAAGAAGCAGCCGATTTAATAGCCTTTTTTGACTGGATAGATGATATAGACCTTAATGGCTTTGATACTGTTGTATCTCCATTATCAAAAGATAATGAATAACTAACCTATTACTATTATGAAATACAAATCTCAAAAAGTAGCTTATTGGTTTTTTGCACTTTCAATGCTACTACTAGTTTTACAATTAACATACGGGTTTATTATGGGCTTTGCCAGAGTAGGCCTGGATGGATTACATGAATTTATACCTTTTAACACGGCAAGAGCTGTTCATACAAATTTACTGGTGGTATGGCTGTTATCCGGGTTTATGGGTGCCGCATACTATATCATACCTGAAGAAGCTCAAAGGGAACTTGTAAGTGTTAAACTGGCTTATGTACAATTGATTTCACTTGCATTGGTTGGTGTAGCAGCAGTAATTGGCTATCATTTTAATTGGTGGGAAGGACGTAAGTTTTTGGAAATACCAAGACAATTAGACTTTTTAGTGGTAATAAATGTATTGCTATTCCTGGGGCTGATATTAGCAACTCTCTTTAAAGGGAAAAGGAAAACCACAACCGCTTTAGTACTTTCCATGGGATTACTTTTTGCGGCATTACTGTACTTGCCGGGAATGCTTCCATTTGATAGTCAGGTGAAGGATTCTTTCTTTAGATGGTGGGTTGTACACTTATGGGTAGAAGGTGTTTGGGAATTGATCATGGGAGGTATTCTTTCATTTTTATTGATTAAGCTTACCGGTGTAGACAGAGAAGTTATTGAAAAATGGCTTTATGTGATCGTAGGACTTACATTTTTATCAGGTGTTCTAGGTACAGGTCACCATTATTATTACATAGGGGTCAACAAGATCTGGTTAGTTGTAGGTGGTATATTCTCTGCATTAGAGCCTCTTGCATTTTTGGCAATGGCCTTGTTTGCGGTAAATATGTATAGAAAAGGAGAAAAAAGACATCCAAATAAGATAGCATTGTTCTGGACTTTAGGATCTGCAATTGTTTCATTTGTTGGTGCGGGACTACTGGGCTTTGCTCACACTTTACCACAAACCAATTTATATACTCACGGGACGCTTGTTACGGCAATGCATGGCCACTTAGCTTTCTGGGGGGCATATGCCATGATTGTCCTGGCGATTATAAGTTATTCGTTACCCAATATGACAGGAAGGAAGTTATACGATGGAGTTAGAGGCAGGGCTGCATTTTGGACTTCAAATATCGGAATGATCGGTATGACCGTTGCTTTTGGTGTTGCCGGAGTTGCACAGGTCTATTTGGAACGTAAGTTTAAAATGGAATTTATGGAAGTTCAAAATGAGATAAGCATCCATTTTGTAGTATTGATAATTTGTGCAACATTATTCACGCTAGGAATCATACTCTATATAGTTGATTTCATTAAGCACGGACGACCCAATGACGAGGCACTGGAACGAATAGAAAGTTAAAACCTTTGTAATAAACAATCATAAGGTCTAGAAAAGGGCTTATATATTTTTGTAATATATGATCATAGCTTACCTGCCTTCACTTTTTTAGACCTTTTTTTACTTATTAGTATGAAACCATTGGAACAAATCACACCCAAGACAGAAAATGAGACTGAGATCATTCCTCAAAGTTGCCCTTTTTATAAACCTATAGGAAAAGAAGTTGAGGTTTTTAATCATGCGTATTCCAATAAAATACCCGTGTTATTAAAGGGGCCAACCGGAACCGGTAAGACGCGGTTTGTGGAGTATGTATCATATCAACTGGGGATACCTCTTATTACGATCTCATGTCATGAGGAAACATCATCTACAGATTTAATTGGCCGTTTTATCATTAAAGGTGCAGAAACAGTTTGGATGGACGGGCCCTTAACAAAAGCGGTAAAAGAAGGAGCCATTTTGTATTTGGACGAAGTTGCCGAAGCAAGGCCGGATGTTGTTGTGGCAATTCACTCGCTTACAGACCACCGAAAAGAACTTTATATTGATAAACTTGGTAAGAGTATTAAAGCACATGAAAATTTCATATTAGTAGCTTCATTTAATCCGGGGTACCAAAAGGGCTTCAAAGAACTAAAACCTTCTACCAGGCAGCGATTTGTTGCTTTGTCATTTCATTACCCTAAGCCAAAAGATGAGGCAGAAATTATTTCAAAAGAAACCCAATTAGATGTAAGCATATCTAAAAAGCTGGTTACAATTGCCAATAAGATCAGAAACTTAACGGATCTTGGACTTACCGAAACCGTATCAACACGATTACTTGTTGATGCTGCTAAGCTGATTCATTCCGGATTGCCAAAAAGATTAGCTGTA
This sequence comes from Altibacter sp., assembly GCA_028285705.1. Classification (GTDB taxonomy): domain Bacteria; phylum Bacteroidota; class Bacteroidia; order Flavobacteriales; family Flavobacteriaceae; genus JANQOS01. The sequence goes on along the minus strand of JANQOS010000065.1, from coordinate 14,709 downwards.
AAAGTTGCAGTCGTTGAACCGTTAACCGATGATCTTGAGATAATTGGCGCGCTGACAGATCTCTGTGACCTAATGATCTAAACTATATATTGACCATGTTCGAACCGGATGAATTTCTCTTCAGTAAAGTTGCGGGTTTTTTAAAAAGGCGAAAAAAAAACTCTCAGGATGCGCTGGCACATGCTGTTAAACTGAATGATATTAAACCCAGGCTAACTATTTTTGCAAGAGCAATTACAGGTTCGCCTATAGAGATATTTGAAGCGGAGCGAGAAGGCGGGTATAAGAATAGTAGTTTTTTTCTTCCGAAACGTTATTCAGAATTTATTTCCAAAGAGAAGAATTTTTCATTTTATTTATTCAGGGTCATATACCTTTCTGTTCAAAAAAACCTTCAATTCAATTATAGCGGAAATCAGGAACATCCAATAGAAGAAGCGAGATCTATGGCTTTGGATCATTCAGAAAAAGTATTAGAGAGAATGTTCCATGAGTTTCCGGTAACCCAAAGTATTTATAATGAACTTAAAAGCTATTATAGTTCCAAACCTGGAAAAGACAAGCAGCCGGATTTTTCATTTATCTATGGGAAATGGATGCGAAACAACCCCGAATTAGATGCTGCTAAAGTGCTAAATAATATTTCAGAAAAGGCGCAGAAAGCAATTCAGAAAGAAATTAATACCATATTAAAGGCCAATGCGGTTGAAGAGATCAAAACGTTGGAGATCGATCAGAAAGCGCAAGAAGACTATGTGCTTACCCATAATTTTGAAAAAGTTGAAACAGCAGAAGAATGGGAGGGAGGATGGCGTGATTTTGATGGAGATGACGATCTAAAAGACCATTCTAATGCCCTGGAGGACCTAAACATGAAACATACGGTACGAGTGGATGACCCGGTACATTCGGTCTATCAGGCAGATTTTATGGAAAATACGACCATTTCTGAAAGTGCCGAACTCGATACGAACGAATTTCATTTTTCGTATGATGAATGGGATTTTTCAAAACGAACCTATAAACCCGAATTTTGTAAAGTATATCCAAAGGTACAACTGGAAACGGACAGTGCGTACTATAGAAATACCTTGTTGAAAAATGCTTCAACACTCATGGGATTGCGTAAGATGCTTACTTCGGTCAATAATAAATACCAGCAAAAAAGAAGGCAAATACAAGGAGAAGAGTTTGACCTGGATGCAATTACAGATCTATATGTTGACATACATTCCAAGCATACTCCTTCAGAAAAAATATACTTATCCAAGCGGAAAAAGGAAAAAGACCTTTCCATATTGATCCTTTTGGATATAAGTCTTTCCAGTGATGGTTATGCTGCCGGAAACAGGGTGATAGATGTAGAGAAACAGGTTTCCATCATATTTGGCGAGATATTGACAGAATTCAACGTGGATTTTTCCATTGATTGTTTTTATTCAAAAACCAGGAATTATACAACCTACTTAAGTTTAAAATCTTTTGATGAAGATTGGAATAAGGCCAAACACAGAATTGGAGCGGTAGAACCATCCGGCTATACCCGAATAGGAGCAGCATTGAGACATTCAGGAGCGTTACTGGACGAGCGGGATAGTAAAAATAAATGGGTCGTTCTCTTATCCGATGGAAAACCTAATGATTATGATAAGTACGAAGGAAAATATGGGATCAATGATGTGAAGCAGGCACTTAGAGAATTAAATCAGCGTCAAATCAATTCCTATGCATTGGCTATTGAAGCCCAGGCAAAATATTATTTGCCACAAATGTTTGGGCAAAATCATTACCAAATTTTAACTACCCCGGTAGAGTTGCTTGAATCTCTGGTAAAGCTGTACGAAAAAATTAAACATAATGGCTAATCCGGGTCTTGAAGTAAAAAAGAACACATACAAACATATGTACTACCCGCCGGGCGGGTTACTAATGTGGATCATAATTTTCCTCGAACTGCTAACCTTTGGTATAGCACTGATCATAATGGTATACTCTGCTAAGGAAGAACCGGTTGTATTCCATGAATCCCGACTCTTACTAAATACCACTTATGGAGCGCTAAATACAGTGTTTTTATTGACTAGCGGATTCTTTATGACTCAATTTGTCAGGTTTCAAAGAGAATTAAACCTTAAAAGATCAAAACTGTTTTTGGTTTTAACAATGTTGGGAGGGATTGCCTTTTTGTTTTTGAAAGCTATAGAGTATAGTGATAAAATAGATGCAGGTCTCACAATAGGGTACAATAATTTCTTTGCGTTTTATTGGATGCTTACATTGTTTCATGTAATCCATGTAGTTGTGGGCCTGGTTATTTTAGGAACTCTAATTGCCGGCCTCTATAAAAAGAACCCATCATTGAAAATGGAAGATGTCGAAACCAGTGCTGCTTTTTGGCATATGTGTGATCTAATATGGATTCTTCTATTTCCGATAATTTATCTGTTTTTTTAAATGAAAAAAGACCTGTTTTTTATAGTTTGGATAGTACTAGTAGGATTAACTGTTACAACTGCACTTATTACCAAAATAAATTTTGAATATATAGCGGCTCTTATTTTAATAGTTTCCTTTTTTAAATTCGTAGGTATATCCTTTTATTTCATGGAACTCAGGAAAGCTCATGTACTATGGAAAGTAGCATTGTTAAGCTTTTTGACACTATTTATAATTGTAATCTTAATAGTAAAATAGCAAGAGTTACTGTCCGGATACTGGCATATAATTAGTCAAATCTCTTTAAAGCTAAGTTATAGTATCAATTCCTTCCGGAAATAAATTTTACACCAGTGTTCATAACATTATTAATAACTCATTTGCCGGAGCCTGCATACTAGTTCTATTACTTCATATTTTTATAAAAGATAAAAAGGTCTTTTAATATCAAATGTATTTTCAAGATTTTCAAGTAGTACTTCAGGAAGTACCCGGAGAAGTAAGTTTATGTTTTTCCATTTCCGGTTGTCCGTTAAGATGTGAAGGATGTCATTCTACACATTTATGGAAAAAAAGGAAAGGGAAAAAATTGACTAAAAAGATTTTTTGCCAAACGATTTGTCGTTATAAAGGGCTGGCCAGTTGTGTGATCTTTATGGGAGGCGAGTGGCACAAAAAGAAACTTGTCGAGCTTCTTAAAATAGCCAGGGAAGAGAATTATAAAACATGTTTGTACACGGGAGAAGAAGAAGTAGACAAAGAAATTTTGGATCAGCTTAACTGGATAAAAACAGGCCGTTGGAAGACATCGTTAGGAGGGCTGGACTCACAAAGAACCAATCAAAGATTTATAGAAGTAAAAACAAATAAAATACTCAATCATTTATTTATAAAAACTGAACATTCATGATACGATTAACAGATACTCAGGTTGCCAAGAAAATTGAATTTATAGATAGTTATATTCAATCTGCCAATGCTGCGGATGGTTCAAAGGTAGATGCCAATGCCAATGTTACTTCCAAGAATATTGCAACTATGGAAGCAGAGCTTAATAAAGATGTCAATATACAAGTGAACAGAGCTTTGGTAAAACGAAAAATAGAACTGTTGTTTGGTGAAGAGACCGCTAACGAGTATATAAGGCAAATTGAATCACATGAGATCTATGTACATGATGAAACTTCATTGAAACCCTATTGTGTTTCTATTAGTATGTACCCTTTTTTACTTGACGGACTTACAAAAATTGGCGGAGAAAGCAGGGCTCCCAAACATTTGGAAAGCTTTTGTGGTGAGTTTGTCAATCTTGTGTTTGCAGTAAGTTCTCAATTTGCCGGGGCATTGGCAACAGTTGAGTTCCTGTTGTACTTTGATCACTTTGCAAGAAAAGATTATGGAAAAGAGTATTTGAAGACGAATGAAAAAATGATAGCCAATCATTTACAGCATGTTGTGTATGCTATCAACCAACCGGCAGCGGCAAGAGGGTATCAATCTGTTTTTTGGAATATCTCCTTGTATGACGAGTCTTATTTCAATAGTATGTTTGGAGAGTTTTTATTTCCGGATATGACCAGGCCTAAGTGGGAAAGCGTTAAAAAACTTCAGAAATACTTTATGAAATGGTTCAATGCGGAACGAAGTAAAGCCATACTAACATTTCCGGTAGTAACAGCAGCTATGTTGGTAAAAGATGGAAAACCTGCCGATATGGATTTTACGAATATGTGCGCGCAGGAACTAAGCAAAGGAAATTCATTTTTCATATATCAATCTGAAAATGCAGATAGCCTTGCTTCATGCTGCCGTTTAAGAAATGAGATTAGTGATAATACTTTTAGCTATTCTTTAGGGGCAGGAGGGGTAGCAACAGGATCCATTAATGTAATCACTCTTAATATGAACAGGTTGATACAAAAGGGAGCCAATATTGTTGAGGAGGTTAGAAAGATACATCAATACCAGGTAGCGTATAGAAAACTGGTTGAAGAGTATAAAGAAGCCGGCCTGTTACCGGTTTATGATGCAAACTTTATTTCACTGGACAAGCAATTCTTAACTATTGGTATCAATGGAATGGTAGAAGCAGCAGAAAGTCTTGGAATAAAAGTAGGAAATAACCCAACCTATAAAAAATTCATAAACACATATCTCAAAGCCATTTACGATGAAAATAAATTGGCAAAACAGAAGTATGGATATATGTTCAATACAGAATTTGTTCCGGCTGAAAATCTTGGAGTAAAAAATGCAAAATGGGATAGAGCAGATGGATTGTTAGTGCCCAGAGAATGTTATAATTCTTATTTCTATGTAGTAGAAGACGAAGAAACAAATTCATTGGATAAGATAATTTTGCATGGAAACGAAATTATAAAATATCTGGATGGAGGTTCGGCTCTGCATCTCAATCTTGAAGAAACCCCTAACCGGGAAGGCTTTGTTAAACTAATCCATGCAACAGCTGCTGCAGGATGTAACTACTTTTGTTTCAACATAAGAATTACAATTTGTAATGACTGTGAATACATAGACAAGAGAACTTTATACAAATGCGGTAATTGTGACTCTGCAAATGTGGATCATGCAACACGTGTTATTGGCTATCTTAAAAAGGTATCAAGTTTTAGCTCCGGGCGCCAGAATGAGCATCGTTTACGACATTACCACAAAAAGCAATTTGTAAATAATCTGTCAACTCACAGAGTTAAGATGATGACCAAAGATAAGTTTAAAAGGTCTGGCGTTAAAAGGATTGCGGATTAATGTTTTTTGGTAAATAATCTTAAAACCTGAGATAAATCATATTTCGCAACTAAGTATATAAATATATTTAAACACCAATCATCTATTGAATAATGTCAGGAATTACAAAAAAGTATATTCTTATTCTTGCCTTACTAATTGTAATTTTTTCGGTTTATAATTATGTGATCTATAATTCCGAACGTTATACCACATCTATCGTATTAACTCCTAAAGCAATTGAGGGGCAACAATTGTGGCAAACGAACAACTGTTGGAGCTGCCATCAGATATATGGACTAGGGGGTTATTTGGGCCCGGACCTTACAAATACTTTTTCTCACCAGGATAAAGGGCCTTTATATATAAAAGCCTTCTTAAACAGTGGTGTAAAGGCCATGCCAAAATTCAATTTTTCTGAAAAAGAAAAAGAGGCCATTGTAGAGTATTTAAAATTTGTAGACAGCACCGGATATTATCCAAACTACGATGCAAGTATAGAAGCTAGTGGTTGGGTGAAAATAATGTATAAGAATGAGAAATAAAACACCTCTATATTTTTTAATTTTTGCTATTACCTCATTACTTCTGGGAGTATTTTTTGGATTGTGTACATCGCTGCAATACCTTCTGCCGGATTTTCTAAAAGAACATTTTCCTTTTTCAACATTGCGTCCTTTCCATGTTACTTCGGTAATCTCCTGGATCGTTCTCTCTGCTTCGGGATGTATCTATTTTTTTATGGTATATGTGGAAAAACTTAGATTTTATTCTACGGCATTGATGAAAATTCATTTATGGATATTTTTTCTTACTGGTATCGCGATATATGCTTCTTTTTTATTTGGTAAAACAGAAGGGCGTGAGTATCTGTCTTTTACACCCGTACTCATCATTTCTATTCTTATAGGCTGGGCACTGTTTGGGATCAATTACTTTAAGACACTGTATAAAAATGTTAAGAACTGGCCGGTATATTATTGGATGTGGGGAACTGGGATTGTATTTATGATCTTTCACTTGTGTGAGGCACATCTCTGGCTTTTTGACTTCTTCAGGCTGCATTTCATAAAGGACATGTCCGTACAATGGAAGTCTTATGGTTCTTTTACCGGCTCATGGAATATGCTGGTGTATGGGATCTCCATGTATTTGATGACCAAAATTAAAGGAGATGATTCTTTCGCTAAGAACAAGACGGCATTTTTCTTTTATTTTCTGGGCCTCACCAATCTAATGTTCGGGTGGGCGCACCATACCTATATTTTACCAACCTATCCATGGATACGATATGTAGCATATGGTGTTAGTATGACAGAATGGATCGTCCTGGCAACCATTATTTTTAATTGGAAACGCACTTTACCGAAAGTTGAGAAAGATAATCATCCAATGGCATACCGTTTTTTATTGGCTACAGACTTTTGGATATTTCTGAATTTAATTCTCGCTTTACTGATCTCTATTCCTGCAATTAACTTTTTTACACATGGAACACATATAACCGTTGCACATTCCATGGGTACAACCATTGGGATAAATACAACCATTTTACTTTCTGCCTTATTGTTTACGACATCGAAAGTGAATAAGCACTTTGTTACAGACCGGTTTTTGATAAAAAAAGGATTTATAATATTCAATATCTCCCTTTTCTTTTTTTGGTGTTCCCTGCTTGTAGCCGGTATCAAAAAAAGTTATTGGATGTATGTTGTAAAGGAAGGATTGTTTTCTGAAATGCAAGAAGGATTGACTTTGGTTTTTATCTCATTTTTTGTTTTTGGAGTAGGTCTTTTTATAGCTATTGTAATGATCTCAATACCTGTTGTAAAAGTATTTTTAGCCGGAATCCGGGAAAAGTATCCCAATGTTCAATCAACATCTGTAAAAGATAAATGACAAATTCCGCAAAAGGGCACTATATATTGCCTCATAAGTGATTTTTATCATATTTATTGATTTCATATACCCATAATTTTGCGGTCAAAAATATAATTGTAGTAACCCATGAGTTTAGTTAGCAAAATAGTACAACTCAAGAAAGAGAAAAATGCTATTATTCTCGCGCATTACTATCAACAACCTGAAATACAGGAAATAGCAGATTTTGTGGGTGATAGTTTAGGCTTATCTCAAAAAGCATCAGAAACTAATGCAGATATTATTGTTTTTGCTGGCGTACACTTTATGGCGGAAACAGCAAAAATACTTAACCCGTCAAAAAAAGTAGTACTTCCCGATCTAAATGCAGGTTGCTCGCTGGCAGATTCCTGCCCGCCGGAATTATTTCGTGAATTAATAAAAGCACATCCACAGCATGTGGTCATTACATATATTAATTGCTCTGCAGAGATCAAAGCTTTAAGTGATATTGTTTGTACATCATCCAATGCGCTGAAAATTGTGAATTCCATTCCCAAAAAAGTTCCAATACTATTTGCTCCGGACAAGAACCTGGGGAAGTATATTAACAGAAAAACCGGAAGGAATATGTTATTGTGGGACGGGTCCTGCATTGTTCATGAAGCATTTTCCATCGAGAAATTGCTTGCATTGTATAAAGAGAATCCGGGCGCTAAAATAATAGCACACCCAGAATCTGAAGAGCATATTTTAAATACGGCAACCTATATAGGCTCAACAGCCGGTATGATCAAGTATGTAAAACAACATCCTTTAGAAAAATATATAGTAGCTACCGAAGCCGGAATACTACATAAAATGCAGCAGGAAGTTCCCGATACGATGTTAGTTCCTGCTCCGGCAAAAGCAGATAATACTTGCGCGTGTAGTGAGTGTAGCTTTATGAAAATGAACACTCTCCAAAAATTGTACGATTGCCTTTATAACGAAAATCCACAAATAGAAGTCCCCGAGAATATTAGAAAAATGGCACTACAGCCAATAGAACGGATGTTAGAATTATCAAAATGATATGAAGGATACAAACTTTCTTATAATAGGCTCCGGTGTTGCAGGACTTACTTTTGCCATTAAAACTGCCGAAAGGTTTCCGGATAAAGAAAGTATTATTGTCACTAAGTCCAGCAAGGATGAGTCCAATACCAAATATGCGCAGGGAGGAGTTGCGGCAGTACTGGATTCAGAAGAAGATTCTTTTCAAAAACATATTAAGGATACGTTATCGGCCGGAGACGGATTGTGCGACGAAGAAGTAGTAAAGATGGTGATTAAAGAAGGCCCGGAGCACTTAAAAGAACTTATGCGGTGGGGTGCTAATTTTGATACGGATAATGATGGAAAGCTGGATCTGGCTAAGGAAGGAGGGCATTCGGAATATCGTGTGATCCATTATAAAGATATAACAGGGTATGAAATAGAAAGAGCATTGTTACGAAAAGTAAACGAACTTCCCAATATTACAATTTTACAATATCATTTTGCAATAGACCTAATTACTGGTTGCCTTTCGGGAAGTATGGATGCAGAAAATAGATACTGTTGCGGAGCACATGTACTTAATGAGAGAACAGGAAATGTTTTTACAATTCAAGCAGACCATACCATACTGGCATCCGGAGGTATTGGAGTTGTGTACGGACATACTACCAATCCTGTTATTGCCACCGGTGATGGTATAGCTATGGCGTACAGAGCGAAAGCACAAATAAAAGATATGGAGTTTGTACAATTTCATCCCACGGCCCTTTATGATGATAAAGAAAGCGTTTCGTTTTTAATTTCTGAAGCAGTTAGAGGGTTTGGAGCATATCTCCGAACTAAGAACGGACATCGTTTTATGCCAGACTATAGCGAGATGGCAGAATTGGCTCCACGAGATGTTGTTTCACAGAGTATTGTCAACGAACTTAAAAAACATGGCGATTCCTGTGTCTATTTGGATTGTACACATTTGAACAAAGCAAAGTTTTTAGCACATTTTCCGAACATCTATAAAGCGTGCATAAACAATAATATCGATATCACTAAGGACTGGATTCCTGTCGTACCTGCCGCACATTATGTATGTGGTGGAATTGCGGTAGATAAAAATGGAAAAACATCTATTGAAAATCTTTTTGCCTGTGGAGAATCTTCCGGAACAGGATTACATGGAGCTAACAGATTGGCTTCAAACTCTTTATTGGAAGCATTGGTATATGCTCATAACATATATGAATACCTGTGTGAACATGATCCAAAGACACCTGAAATTGAGGTCTCCGGATGGTTCAATGAAACTACTCGGGCCCCAATAGATTTAGATTTAATTCGGCAAAACCTAAATGAATTACAAGAATTGATGAGAGATAATGCAGGAATTATACGTGCCAATACAGACTTGTTGAAAGCCTTGAGGCATTTGACCACAATGAAAAAAAGAGTTGAAGAATTATACAACAAAGCAGAGATATCCACGCCTCTTTGTGAGCTGAGGAATATGATTGCTGTGGCGTATTTAATTATTGAACAGTCACTTGAAAGAAAAGAAAACAGAGGTGTTTTTTTTAACTACGATAATATTCTAACTACCTCTCAAAATTAAAAAATATGAAAAGTTTAATAAAAGACAGTATTAAGGCCGGTATGAGTTATAATGAATACATTCTACTGGTTAAGCAAATGGTTTTGGAACATAAGACCACCGGAAATGATCAAAGTCAGGAGAAAGTAGATTTTACAAAACTCAATTTGAGTAGGATGAAGCGTTTGGATAAAACGATTTCTTTTACTGAAACAGAACCTTTTAAAAGACTCAGATCAAAACAAATATGGCTTGTTTTGACTGAAGCATGGTGTGGCGATGCCGCACAAACACTTCCTTATTTAAACAAAATGGCGCTGTCCTCAGAGAATGTAAAACTCAAAATTGTACTTCGCGACGAAAACCCCGAATTAATGGATAAATTTCTTACCAATGGTGCGAGGGCAATTCCAAAAGTCATTATTGTTGATGAAGATTATAATGTTCTGGCTTTATGGGGTGCAAGATCCAAAGCGGCTACAAAATTGGTATTGGACTATAAAGCTGCCCATGGGAAGATTGACGATGAATTTAGAAAAAATCTCCAAGTCTGGTATAACAAAGACAAAGGAAAGTCTATTATTGAAGAAATTTCTGCTATCGTAGATAGTCTGAAATTAGTAGAGGACATACAGGACAAAACAACTTAGCTTTTTTTGTAGTTTAATTGTTTTAAAAACAGTATCCCTATTGCCAGTAGAAGCACTCCGCTGGAAATTGTTATTAGCATTGGCAGATTGTCAATAGAAACTGTTCCCAGCCAGGCAATTGCCCCTTTGTAGAACAATAATATTTCAGTTAACGCGAACCCCGCGATATACAAAAGCAAAGCCTTTCTGGAATAGGCTAATAGTTTGAAATGACCTAAAAAAGCAAATATGGAAATACTTACTACACCTAAGAATACCCAGTGTAAAAAAGCTACTATAAGGTCAATGTTTTGTGAAATCTGATATGCATAATGCGGAAGTGACCCACTAAACTGAAATAGTAATTTGGTTACTAATAATGCTCCTGCAATTTTTAAAAGCAGCTGCGTACTGCCTTCAAGTTTAGCTCTTACTACTTTCCAGTTGTTGCGTATCTTCTTAAACAAAATATAGAATGCAATTCCATGCAATAATACTGCGATAAGAGCTATTGCGTAAAAAAAAGAATGTGGTTCTAGCCACAAGATCGATGTGAAGAACGAGCAGATTACACCTAAATTTAAAAGCCGGAAAAAGAGTTTGAATTCTCTTTTCGATATGGAAACCATACCTTTTTCAAGTATATGGAACAGTAGCCCGAAAAGAGTTACTATAAACCATCCGTTGTATTGGAAGTGAAGAAAAAAATAGATGGAACTTCGATACCAGTCCGAAGAACTGCCTGTCGTATTCATTATGATTCCAAGTGCCCAGGGCCCTAAACTGGAAATTACCAGATACCATAGACCTGCACGAATTAATTTGTACGAAAAGGTTTGTTTTTGATCTTTGGAAGTATATCTGATGAAAAACCACATGAATCCGTAGGAAGCAAAAAGATACAGGGTTGAAAAAATAATTGAAAACAGGCCATACCCCTGTATGGGAAATGTTACCAACATACCAATTATCGTGATCTGTGTAAAGAGAAATAATGTTCTGTATTTCTTTGAAAGCTCTTTTTTATGTAAAAAGAGTTGGTAAATAAGTGTTGTTAATGCAGTATATACCCAACCCAGTAAGGCAATATGTGAATGCGTATGTACAATATACCTATAGTTAGGCAAAAGATCACTAATGTGGTCTAACCGAAGAAGGAATCCTAAAAGCGCAGTTATAAAAAAATAACCTAGGGCTATTTTTATATGTATTTTTAGATCAACCACAAAACTAAAGTACAAAATTATAGCCTCACCTCTTCTTCTAATTTTATAGCTTTTGGATGTAAAATGTTATTCTCCAGATGGATGTGTTTATGTAGATCCTCTTCAAATTCTTCCAATTTGTCATAAAGTGCTCTAAAAGTATTACAGGCTCCCTCAGGCGGCGTATACTTATGGGTCAATTTTGAGATCTCTTTAAAAATATCTCCGGCGTTTTCATGTTCACTTTCCATCATGCTGATTGGGTTTGTAACAGATGAAAAATGTGGTCGTGAAGGTACTATTCCTTCTTTTTTTGCCCTGGCCAGTTGTTTTATGAATGGAAAGAGGACAAGTTCTTCTTTCATCATATGGGCAGAAAGTTCTTTTGCCACTTCTTGAAACAGATTGTTTATGGTAACAACCTCTTTGTAATGATGACCGTGTACCTTTGCCACTTTGGTAGCATACATGCTTAGCAGAGGGATATTTTCAGCTACATATTTATGGTGTACATTGACAATATAATCAATTAAAAAGGGCAGCTCCCACTTATTATAGTCATTAGAGTCTTCTGCCTTAGCATCTATTTCAAGGATCTCTTTTTCCAGAAGTTCATAGTCAATCCCTTTTTTTGAGCAAACTTTCTCTATTGTCACACCGCCTCCGCAACAAAAGTCTATGTTGTATTTTTTGAAAATGTGAGAAGCTTTAATATTTTCTGTTACTATCTCTGCGACTGTTCTATCTTTTGTAATATTCATTAATATAGCTTTAGGGCACTTAAATTAATGTGCCAATTCGATGATCTTTGCAACGGTTTCTTTATTATTTACTCCCAGGCCTTCTTGTTGGTGTGCCAGTTCCCCTTTTTGGTCAAAGACACTTATGATATTGGAATGGGAAAAATCCATGGGAGATATTTTTTTATAGTTTACAGCCAAAACTGCTGCGAACTCTCTGGTGTCTTCTTTAGAACCTCTTAAAAACAGCCATTGATCACTTTCCATATTATTTTCAATTGAAAAGGTTTTTAATCGCTGTGGCGTATCTGTTTCGGGGTCTATACTTACCAGAACCAGTTTTACATTGTCTTTTTTGGCTTCGGGAATTTGAGCTTCAATTGCCCGCATGTCCGCTACTAACCTTGGGCAAGCTGCTTTACATGATGTATAGATCATAACCATTACAAGGACGTCCCCTTTAAGGTCTTTTAATTCGATCTCCGTATCGTTTTGTGTGGTCCATACAGAAGGCAGGTTGTATATGGATAGTTCAGAAATGGCAGTATCATTTTCAACCACTTCAGCTACTACTTCGGTGTTCTTGTTTTTGCATGATACAAAAAGCAACAGAATACTTGAAATTAAGAAGATTTTTTTTAGCATACTTTTATTTTTTTCCGAAGAAATTAGTATTAGTTTTCGATGTCTTTTACACATCTGAAACCTAAGTTCTTAACCGAATAATTTGCTTTCATACTACCTCTGAATGCATAACGCATAAAAGCGGCATAATTCATTAGGTCTGAAGCTCCCACAGCAGCACTTCCACAAAAGAGGTTGCTGTCTTTATCTACATCCTTACGCGACTCACCGGAGATAAGAACCGAATTAAAATCTATTGTCCACTCCCATACCAGACCGTGCAGATCATAGACCCCCCAGTAGTTTTTAAAGGTAGAACCTATTTCTCTGTTATAAGAATTTGAAGTTTCATACCATTCCAGGATGTATTGATTATACGCTTCATCTTTTCTTGCATCTGCCAGATTCTCATCTGCCATTGCCGCATATTCCCATTCGTCTACAGTGGGTAATCTTTTGCCCTGGCATTCACAGTATTTTTTGGCGGCAAACCAGGAAATATTAGTTACCGGTGCATTGGAAAGAAGGTGGGAACCAAAGGCATCATCGCTTTCCCAATTAGACAGGTAATTTTTATCGGCGAACAATCGTTTTATTTTACTGCGTTTCCACTTGGGAAATTTTTTCAGAAAAAGTAAATATTCGCTATTCGTTACCGGATATACATCCATATGGAACGAATTCACTTTAACCGTTAAGCTGTCAACTCCGTAAAGAGGAACAAAAGAGCCCCCACTAACTAAGACCATTTGTGTTTCTTGTGCAAAACCAAAAGAACCAATACAAAAACTTACAAGAAATATAAATTTAGTTAATGGAGGCATTTTTAAGTTTATTAGTGAGAATTTCTTCTGCTCTTAACCATTGCCGGAGTAACCTGCTTTTTAGAGTTCCCCCAACTATTGTAAATATAGGTAAGAACATTGGCGACTTCATCATCATTAAGATCTTGCCGTGTCATTACACTATTATACTTTTGTCCGTTTACAGTTATTTCTCCGGATTTACCATTTAGTATGATATCTATGGCTCTATTCACATCTGCGTTAAGGTAATCAGACTCTGCCAAAGGTGGAAATGCATTTGGAATACCCTGTCCCTCTGCCTGGTGGCAGGCAAAACATGTTTGCATATAGGTCACTTTTCCAAATTCCATCATTTCTTCAAACGATTTTGCAGGAATTTCAGACTCTACTACACCATTTTCAGAGGGCATTTCCTGGATACCACCACCTTCCGGTTGGTAAATACCTTCTTCCTGCTTCCCTGAGTAGATGGTTTTGTTTTCTTCTCCCTGTACTTTAAGCATTCCCAATGCACCTTTATTAAATGCCCTGAAGATCGAGTGGTCAACAAGAATAAAAGTTCCCGGAACATCCACTCTAAACTCTACGATGGCAGCACCACCCGCAGGAACCAAGGTAGTTTGTACATTTTCATTTATAAAATCGCCGCCTTCAACATGCACTTTGTCAAATATTTCTCCAATCACGTGGAAAGAAGACACTAGATTCGGCCCTCCGTTTCCAACATAAAGACGTACGGTCTCACCCACATTTGCTGTAATAGCATTATCTCCGGTCAAAGACCCCACTTTTCCGTTAAATACAACATAATCGGCATCTTCATCAACAGCTTTTTGCATATCGAAAGGCTGCAATCCTCTGTCTCCATTCTCCCCTTTAGTATAAAAATCACCCTGCATGATATAATATTCTTTATCAACTTCAGGTAAACCTCCTTCCGGCTCAACCAAAATGAGTCCGTACATACCATTGGCTACGTGCATTCCCACAGGAGCGGTAGCACAGTGATATACATACAATCCGGGATTTATCACT
>JANQOS010000055.1 GCA_028285705.1 Altibacter sp. | reverse complement strand
ATGTATTTTATGTTGTACTATATGTTTACCAGTAAACGTACCATCACCGAATCTCTATCTGATGTAATCCCTTTCAGCAAAAAGAACACCAAAGTTATTGGCAGTGAAATACAGGCAATGGTACGTTCCAATGCTTTAGGAATTCCTTTGGTAGCGATAGCCCAAGGTTTTGTAGCTTTGATAGGGTTTTTAATATTTGGAATTGAAGATCCGTTTTTTTGGTTTGTAATTGTTACGATCGGGTCTATGATACCATTTGTAGGTACCCTGGTAGGAATTCTTCCCGTATTTATTTTAACCTTATCCACGGGAAATTCATTTCAGGCCTGGGGGATTTTAATCTATGGCCTTGTTGTAGTAGGCTCTACAGATAATATTATAAGACTCTATGTGCTTAAAAAGCTGGATAATGTCCATCCGCTAATAACACTTATTGGAGTAATTGTCGGTGTTCCTTTATTTGGATTTATAGGCCTCATCTTTGGGCCGTTACTAATCAGTTTGTTCCTGATAGTACTTCGTATTTACCGTAATGAATACGGAGAATCTGAATCCCTTTAAACTATAGAATTCAGTATAAAAAAGTAGTTACTTTAATTGCCTTTCTCTTGCAATTAAAGTGTTCTTAAGTAGCATTGCAATGGTCATAGGGCCCACTCCTCCGGGAACCGGAGTGATGTACGAAGCCTTTTTACTTACTCTGTCAAAGTGAACATCGCCTTTTATGGCATAACCACGAGGTTTCGTTTCATCGGGGACACGGCTAATCCCCACATCAATTATAACGACACCTTCCTTAACCATGTCTTCGGTTAAGAATTCCGGAACACCTAATGCAACAATAATAATATCTGCTTTTTTTGTAAACTCCGAAAGGTCTTTTGTATGGCTATGTGTTAGTGTTACAGTACTATTTCCTGCTTTCCCTTTCTGACTCATCAAAATGCTCATGGGCCTCCCCACAATATGACTTCTACCTATTACAACCGTATGTTTCCCTTTGGTTTCTACCTGGTGGCGTTCTAATAATTGCAAAATCCCGAAAGGCGTCGCAGGAATAAAAGATTCCATCTCTAAAGCCATTCTTCCAAAATTTTCCGGATGAAACCCATCTACATCTTTACTGGGATCGACTGCATTTAGTACTTTTTCTTCGTTAATCTGTTTTGGTAATGGCAACTGGACTATAAATCCGTCTATATGCTCGCTTTCGTTCAGTTCTTTAATTTTCTGAAGCAATTCCTCTTCGGTCGTGGTATCCGGTAATTTAACTAAGGTCGATTCAAATCCAACTCGTTCACAAGCTCTTACCTTGCTCCCAACATAGGTTAGACTTGCTCCGTCATCTCCTACCAGTATTGCCGCCAAATGCGGCACACGTTCTCCACGTTCTTTCATTCGTTGTACATCCAATGCAATTTCATCTTTTATATCGTTTGAAATCTTTTTGCCGTCGAGAATTGTCATAGAATATATATTTTGAAATTTAAAGTCTTTTTAACTGTGTGAATGTATTTCCGGCAGCAAAACACTAACGCATTTTGCCCATCATTTGCATCATTTTTCGGCCACCGCCACCCTGCATCATCTTCATCATTTTACTCATTTGTTCAAACTGCTTCATCAATTGATTTACCTGAGTTACAGAAGTACCGCTCCCCTTTGCAATTCGCTTTTTACGATTTCCATTGATAATTGAAGGTGTACTTCGCTCTGCAGGGGTCATGGATTGAATAATCGCTTCAATATGCTTAAAGGCATCATCATCTATATCTACATCTTTTAAGGCTTTTCCGGCTCCGGGAATCATCCCCACGAGATCCTTCATACTTCCCATTTTCTTTACCTGTTGAATCTGCTTGATAAAATCATCAAATCCAAATTGGTTCTTCGCTATTTTCTTCTGAAGCTTTCTGGCCTCTTCTTCATCAAATTGTTCTTGTGCCCTTTCTACCAGGGATACTACATCTCCCATCCCCAGGATTCGGTCTGCCATACGTGCCGGGTGAAACACGTCAATTGCATCCATTTTCTCTCCCGTACCAATAAATTTAATGGGCTTGTCTACTACGCTTTTAATTGAAATTGCCGCACCCCCACGAGTATCTCCATCGAGCTTAGTGAGTACTACTCCTTCAAAATTTAAACGATCGTTAAAGGCTTTAGCCGTATTTACAGCATCCTGCCCTGTCATTGCATCCACCACAAACAAGGTTTCCTGTGGATGGATAGCCTTATGTACATTAGCGATCTCGGTCATCATCTCTTCGTCTACTGCCAAGCGACCGGCCGTATCAACAATTATTACATTGTGGCCATTTTGCTTAGCATGGGCAATAGCGTTCTGAGCGATCTCCACGGGGTTCATATTTCCTTCTTCGCTATAGACCTCAACACCTACCTGATCTCCTACTACATGTAATTGGTTTATCGCGGCAGGGCGGTATACATCACAAGCAACCAATAACGGCTTCTTGGATTTTTTGGTTTTTAAGAAGTTCGCCAACTTTCCGGAAAAAGTAGTTTTACCACTACCCTGCAGTCCGGACATTAAAATCACAGAAGGAGACGCGCTTAAATTAATTCCGGCAGTTTCACCGCCCATCAACTCGGTAAGTTCATCTTTTACCAACTTCACCATTAACTGTCCCGGCTGCAACGTAGTCAAAACGTTTTGCCCCAAAGCCTTTTCTTTTACTGTATTGGTAAACTCTTTGGCAATTTTAAAGTTAACATCGGCATCTAAGAGTGCACGGCGTACTTCTTTTAATGTTTCGGCTACATTTACCTCGGTGATACTACCATGCCCTTTGAGGACATGTAATGCTTTATCTAATTTGTCACTTAAATTATCGAACATACTCTTACTGCTATTTTTAAGAAATGCAAAGATAGCAATTGGCAAGGGAGTTACAAAGTAGGAAGTTGTGAAAGATTTTAACTACAATTAAAGTTTTTTGTCTACCTTAGTAACACATTATTTCTCCCCCCGAACAGTTGATATCAATTGTAGTTTAGATATAAGATCTAATTTAAAACTTACACCATGCGCAAAACCTATCGTTACAGAGATCTAGTTTATCCAGTGGCTGATGATACAGATTTAAATTTTACTGTAGAATTTATTTCAGATGGAAATTCAGGGATCACCACCATATTCGTTCCCGGAAACCCAAAGCCGGAAATTGAAGATGCCGGAACCGTATTTATTGGAAAAGGGTCACAATTGCGAGGAGAGATCATTGTTTGTGTTTCTGACCTCGCAAATCCTGTCCCTGAAGAAGATGAGATCAGGGTCAAGTATAAAATAAATGATACTTTGATCGTGGAACACCATAATCTTAAATCAGAAGAAGAAAGACCTATCGTCATTCTTTTTTTAAAATTCCCAAAGCCATGAGAATATTGATTTTATTATTG
Organism: Altibacter sp.; assembly: GCA_028285705.1. Classification (GTDB taxonomy): domain Bacteria; phylum Bacteroidota; class Bacteroidia; order Flavobacteriales; family Flavobacteriaceae; genus JANQOS01. The sequence continues at coordinate 7,452 of JANQOS010000055.1, read as the reverse complement.
ATGATAGTTTTATCATCACCGGCAGGTATGGCACAGGAAAAATTAAACCCATTAAAGGCGCCCACTTCTCCCGCCTCCAGTATTTTAGATTTACAGCCAAAAACAGTATTGGAACCCAAATCCTACCGGGCATTGGAAACAGCACTCTATTCCAATTTTCTAAATAGTAATGCCGAAGCTGTCATCCCTACCGATTTTGCTTTGGAATTTACACCCTATTGGACCAAAAACCATAGCTTATCTCTCGAAGAGTATTTGTATCCTAAGAACGCCTGGGACCAATTGGTACGAAATTCTTCCTTTTCTCTGGCTTCTACGCAAAATTTCATATTAGGAGACAGTACGAAGAGTAATGGCCTGGCATTTGGGTATCGTACCACATTTCATATTAGCAATCAAAAAGATCGTGACCTCATTAGTAATTATCGTACCGAACTTAAAACAAACCAAAGAATAAGTAATCTTATTGTGGGCCCTTCAGAACTTCTTGCTGCCTCACCGAACGTTTCTAACAAAACTGACTTTCTTGATCAAATAAAAGCTACAGTTACAAAAGCTATTTATGAGCTTGGAGGTTATAAAACCATTGAAGATGCAACTGCAGTCGTCGATAAGATCTATGAAGATGCTTCTTTATTGGGTGAGCTTGACAAAAATGACCCCGGTCCCTTTTTGGATAGCTTTTATGGTGTTATTGATAAAAACCTTCATGCCGATTCCTTATTCAATAAGTTTAAAGATTACATAAGGAACCGACAGGGCCTTTCCATTGATGTAGCTTTTGCAAGCTTTCTCAATTTCCCAACTAACTCTTTCGAGTTTTCATATCTTCCAAAAAGTGCAGTTTGGGTGACTCCTACTTATAAGTTTACCGAAAAACTTGACTTTATAAAAATATTGGGTGTTTTACGGTATGAATGGTACTTGAGCGAGTATTATAAACGCTATTTCCCGGAAGCCACTATCTATGAAAACAATTTTGACTATGGACTCTCTGTGGCTTCAGAATTCAAACGTTTTTCCATACAGTTTGAATTAGTAGGCAGAAGTAGTAACACTACAATTCCGGCAGGAACAGACGGACAGGGAAATGAACTTTTCAGAAAAGAGAAGAATAGTGATGTTCAATATATGGGAACGTTCAATTATAACCTAACAGACCAAATTGTACTAACGTATACCCTGGGAAGCCGTTTTGAACCGTTTATAGACCCGACTGAGACTTTGATCTCCTTATTATCTTTAAATTTTGGGTTTGGAACACCTACAATGGATGCTATAGACCTTTCCAAGGAGTAGTTATATTTTTTAAAGAATTTTTATCTCAAGGTATCTATGACAGATACTATTTTAATTATGAATATAGTTAAGGCCGGCAACACAGATATTTTATAAATAACCAACATTTTTTATAGCTGAAAAATCATAAATACGCTTCTTTCTTCCAAAAAATCAAAACTTTACGTATATTTAATAGGAAGTTTTCCTTGCAAAATCAAACAGCTTCTTTAGCAGCATCCACTCTAAAAGGCGTACGGGTTGCTCCGTCTTTGCATAGGTTAGAATATCATTACTCCGTAGTAGTGATTGTATATTAATGCTACACAGGGTCTTGCAATCTGCTATTTTCCCTTAGCTTTTGTGACACCCCTTTTGTAAGACACTAACATAAAAATAGAAGAGTATGAAAACACAGATCATTCCATTTTTCATTGCATTATTACTACTTTGTCCTTTTACGCTAGATGCTCAGGACGATGCTACCTCTCAAGCCTATTGGGTACATGAAGACCCTGTATATCCTGCAATGGTTGCAGATTATGAAGGGTATTGTGCTACACTGGCAGAAAATTGTAAAAAATATGAAATAAAACAGGCAAAATGGCTTACTATCTCTACAGATGACCTTCGCTATTTCCACCTTTCTCCCATAGAGAATATGGCAGATTTGGATAAGAGCCGTTTTTCATTACTACGTGATAAAATGGGCGAAGATGATTACAATGAATTGTTTGATAACTTTGATAGCTGTTATGATACTCACAGTGATTATATTATCCACCTGGATAAAGAACTTTCGTATATGCCGGAGGGTTTGAAAATTGTTCAGGATGGGCTGGAATTTCGTAAGCTGGAATTTTGGTATGTGACTCCACAAAATTTTCCAAAAGTGCTTGAACTTGCCAAGCAGTTCAAAGAACTCTATGCCAAAAATAACTCAAAGGAATATTATCGTTTATACCGTAGTGGCTTTGGGGCAGCAGGGCAATTTATATTAGTGGCCATTTCAGCAAAAAATCCTGAAGATTATGAACGTATCCGCAAAGAAAATAAAGAGTTATTGGGTGAAGCCAGAACTCCTGTGTACAACGAATTATTGAAATCTATTATTCGCGTAGAAACTCTGAATGGATATATGCGTGATGATTTATCATATAGTCCGGAAGAATAGAAAGAACCTCTCTTAACTCTTTTCCCTTTTCAGCCTATAAATATACTTAGGCTTATTGGCATGCATTGTTATAGCATTGTATGGCACTTTGCCAGATGGGTTTTGTTTTGACTTTTTTTAGTATCTTAGAAACGTTTTATTTCTCCCCTTTTATATTTTTTGAATTTTTAATTAATGCTATTGCAGGCACCTTTTAGCAGATTGCAATACAGTTATTAATTTAGATCTATTGTGGTGTTGAGACCATTATAGGGCAACACACAATGGCAAAACTGGTATGATTCTGCCGGTGGTAAAATTGAAAAAAATTCTTAACCAAAACCAACTAATCATGAGTGAAGCAACAAAAAAATTGGAAGATTACAACGAAGGGGATGTTTTTAGAGGTGAAAAGATCACAACCCTGTACAGTGCACAACCAAAATATTTAATTTTTGAAGGCAATGATAGCGGTGAGGTAACTCTGGCCAGTAGTGATGATACTATTAAAAAAAATTGGAGCCATATAAGTGCCCCGATTTCTACCATAAGCGGATATTTAACCACTCAGATTGAAAAAAAGAAATATGTCGACCAGATCGGATTGGCGTATAAAGATGCTGCTGAAGGGAACCTTGTGGAGGCCAGAGAAATTTGTGACGAGGTCCTAAAGGATATAAAGATATATAAAGGCAATGTTCGCAAAGGGAGGTTTTACTACCTGCTTAGTTGTTTGGCTATGGTTTTTTTGGTGATACTATTTAGTTATTTCCTGAAAAAGTACAATCTTATTGAAGAGATAATTCCTTACTTCTACTATATGACCTATGCGTCCATTGGTGGTTTTTTATCGGTTTCCAGGAACATAAAAAAGTTGGAGATAGATGCCTCGGAGTTTGGTTGGTTCCAAGTTGTATACGGGGCCATAAGGATCCTTATAGCTATGTTTAGCGGCCTGATCATTTTTGTACTTATTAAATCTGAATTATTACTGCCAAAACTTAATTCTCCGGACAATTTTTATGTCGTAAGTCTACTGGCTATCGCGGCAGGTTTCAGTGAATCATTGGTGCCTAACTTACTCAATAGAGTTGAAACAGAAAAGATGAAAGGTGAATAGGGTTATTTATAAGCTGAAAAAGTAACACCTAAAAATCTTGAAATGCAAAAAATGAAAGTAACTCTCAATTATTGGGTAGTTTACTAAAAAGTCTTGTATGTATTATCTTTAAGCATTCGGATATAGTTTTTAGGTATTTTGTCCAAATCCTTAAGATGTATTCGTTATAGGAATATAAAAACAAGAACCATGACATATTCAAGTAAACATCTGTATCATATTGATGCGCCAAAAGACAAAGTATTCAACGCCATTTCTACCATCGAAGGCTTAGCAAACTGGTGGACCGTCCAAACCAATGGAACTGCTTCTTTAGGAGGTGAGATCCAATTTGATTTTGGTGAAATCAAAGGGCCTAAAATGAAGGTTATCGAATCCATGCCTGGTAAAGAAATTGTTTGGGAATGTATAGATAGTCAACACGGTTGGGTTGGAAATACTTTTACTTTTTTACTGGACGAAAATGATGGTAAAACACGTGTCCGGTTTTCTCATGACGGTTTTCCGGCACAGGATGACTTCTATGCCATTTGTAATTTTAGCTGGGGACGTTATATGGAAAGCTTGCGTCAATACTGCCAGACAGGAAAAGGTGAAGCCTTTGGAAGTGAAGGATACCGATAATTTTTTATTTCTTGTCCAAATAACACAACCGTATTCGTTATAGAGATATAAAACGTATTATTAAAAAAATTAAATCCAAAAAACATGAAAGATTATTTATTTATTATTAGAGGTGGAGAAGATATGTCTACCAAGTCGCCCGAAGAAATTCAAGCTCACATGAAAGATTGGGAAATCTGGATGGGTGGTTTGGCCCAAAAGGGACAATTAGTTGGTGGAGAACCTTTACAAAATGAAGCAAAAACACTTACCGAAAGAGGTACAAAAGTGACAGACCGCCCTTTAGCTGAAGGAAAAGAATTGGTAGGAGGTTATATTATCGTAAAAGCTAATACATTGGATGAAGCTACCGGTCTTGCAAAAGGTTGCCCGGGATTTGAACATGATTGTTCTATTGAAGTAAGAGAAATAGCAAAAATGTAAGCTGCTGTTGAAAGATACACGGAAAATAGACCAAACATTAAACCATCTTTTTAGGCATGAGTCTGGAAAGATGGTTTCGGTTTTGGTAAAAATCTTTGGGTCCGAAAACTTTGAATTAGCCGAAGATGTGGTTCAGGATGCATTGCTAAGTGCCCTGGAAACATGGAAATATCGGGGAATGCCCGAAAATCCGAAGGCATGGTTATACAGAGTAGCAAAAAACAAGGCAATAGATATTATTAGAAAGAACAAACACAGTAATATGATTGATTTTTCAGATCCCGAAAAACAACTATTAACTTCAGAATATACTTTAAAAAGTACCATGAACAATTATTGGCAGGAAGATTATATAAAAGATGACTTTTTAGGAATGATGTATGCTTGCTGCCTTCCGGAAATTTCACAGGAAAACCAGGTTACCTTTATCTTAAAATCTCTTTGTGGGTTTAGTACCAAGGAGGTTGCCAAATCTTTTTTAACTTCTGAAGATACCATCTCCAAACGGTTGTACCGTACCAAAGAATATTTCAGAAAGAACAAGATCAAACCGGAAATTCCTTCCGCAGAGCAAATTACAGATAGGACAAGTGTAGTACTTAGTTCTATTTATTTAGTATTTAATGAAGGTTATAACTCTACACATTCCGAAGCATTAATTAGAAAAGACCTTATATCACAAGCCATGCATTTATGTAAAACCCTCTTGGACAGTGAACGAACTCAATTGCCAGAGGTTTATGCGTTAATGGCACTCATGTGCTTTCACACGGCCCGAAGTGAGGGGCGCCTTACTCCGGAAGGAGGACTTATTGTTCTTTCAAGACAAGACAGAAGTACCTGGAACAAAGAATTGATACAACATGGAAAAACATATTTGTATAAAGCGGGTTTTGGAAATACTTTTTCTACCTATCACTTTGAAGCAGCCATTGCCTTACAGCATTGTGTCGCCAAAAAATATGAAGACACTAACTGGAAAGCTATATTGAACTATTACGATTTAATGCTCGATATTTCTAAAGACCCCATCGTCTCCCTTAACAGATGTCTTGTTATTTTAGAACTAAACGGGCCGCAAAAAGCTTTCGAAACTATTGAAAAACTAAAAGGCAACAAGATCTTAGAGAATTACTACCTGTATCATGCAAGCCTTGGCTCTATTAATGAACAACTTCAACGCACTACCGAAGCAATAAACAACTTTAAAAGAGCTTTGCAACTTACCCAATCCAAAAGGGAACAACAATTTCTTAAAGATAGAATTGCCTCTATTTTAAATTGAGATAGTATCTTTTTTTCTTCTCGTTACAATTATTAAACTTTCCCTATCTTTAAAATCTAATTGTTATTTTAGAAGAAATCGGGGAAATATATCATTTGGATCAATTTCTCTAAAAATTAAATTTAACCAGTATTCATATTTTTAAAATCAAACCCATAAAAAAGATGCGAACAATTAAACTCTTCTCTATTCTCTTTTTAAGTTTTACTACGCTATTTTCTCAAACTGACACGCAAAAAGTAGAAAGCACAGTAAGTAAAAGTACTATCGAAGGACATATTTATTTTTTGGCAGATGACCTCTTAAAAGGGCGTGAAACCGGTACTTCCGAAAACAAAATTGCAGCTTCTTATCTGGCTAACACATTGAGGAGTTATGGTGTACAGCCGGTATCTAAAACCGGCAGCTATTACCAGGAGGTTCCGTTACAAAAAACAAGCCCTCCAAAAAAATTAATGCTTAAGATCAACGGAGAAGAATATAAGAAGAAGGTGGTTTTAGAAGCAGCTAAAATGAGGTTTAACAGTAATGGCGTATATCTGGGGTATGGTCTGGAAGAAGATTACAAAGGGCAAGATGTAAAAGAAAAGCTGGTACTCATTAAAGCCGGAAGTCCGGAAGCCAATGATGCCCGTGCTGCTTTTGGGCTGCGTGAAACTAAAATGGAACTGGCCAAAAAAGCAGGGGCTTTGGGGATTATAGAGTTTATACAAGCCAAAGATGAGATGTGGGGTTATATTGAACACAATTTTAAAAGTGACCGCTTTGAAATTGCCGCTACTAACACTAAAAAATCCGATTATAACAAAAGTTTTGTGTATCTGTGGTTGCAAGATGAAAATGGCGCGTATGCAGATGATCTTAGTACAAAAAGGACCATTCCTACCAACCTTATTGTATCTGATAAGGTCACGGAAAAAATCACTTCCCAAAATGTTATTGGGATGGTTGAAGGTACTGATCCAAAACTAAAGAATGAGTTTATCATCTATTCTGCACATTATGACCATGTAGGTATTGGTGATCCGGATGAGAATGGCGATACAATTTATAATGGTGCCAGAGATAATGCTGTTGGAACAACTACAGTATTAAGTATGGCAGAAAATCTGGCAAAGTTTCCTACCAAGCGCTCGGCATTGTTTATATTATTCACAGCCGAAGAAAAAGGGTTGCTTGGCAGCAAGTATTATGTGAACAATCCCGTATTACCACTTGACCAGATGGTATATTGTTTTAATAGTGATAATGGTGGTTATAATGATACTTCACTGGTAACTATTGTTGGGCTAGGTAGGACGACCGCAGAACAGAATATAAAAGATGCCGCTACTGCTTTCGGGTTAACTGCGAGTGACGATCCTGCTCCGGAAATGGGTCTTTTTGACCGAAGCGATAATGTACATTTTGCTACCAAAGGAATTCCGGCACCTACATTTAGTTTGGGTTTCACCTCTTTTAATAGTGATATTACAAAATACTATCACAGGCCTGCTGATGAAGCGGATTCTTTAGATTATAATTATTTACTGAAGTTTTTCCAGGCCTATGTGCTTTCAGGAAGAAAAA
>JANQOS010000042.1 GCA_028285705.1 Altibacter sp. | reverse complement strand
AGATGATAGTAACAGGCGCCGTGGCTTTTTTAGCATAAATGCTTTGTGGAAAAATAAGATCGCTGTACTTGTAGGGGATTACTTACTCTCAAAAGGGCTGTTACTCTCCATTGACAATAATGATTTTGACCTGCTGAAGATCATATCTGTTGCGGTACGTGAAATGAGTGAAGGAGAACTCTTACAGATCGAAAAAGCGCGAAAGCTTGATATTACCGAAGAAGTTTACTTTGAGATCATCCGACAAAAAACCGCAACACTTATCGCCGCCTGTTGCGCTATGGGTGCACAATCTGTTAATGCCCCTAAAACCGAAGTTGAGACCTTACGAAAATTTGGAGAATTGATAGGCACAGCTTTTCAGATTAAGGATGACCTTTTTGATTACGGTGAAGAACAAATTGGTAAACCTACCGGGATAGATATTAAAGAACAGAAAATGACACTTCCTTTGATCTATGCATTGACACATGCATCGGAAAAAGACAAACGTTGGCTGATCAATTCGGTTAAAAACCACAACAAAGACAAAAAACGCGTAAAGGAGGTTATCAAGTTTGTAAAAGAAACCGGAGGGTTAGAGTATGCAATTTCCAAAATGAAGGAATATCAGGCACAAGCCCTGGAGCTGCTCCGGCAGTATCCGCCATCTCCTTACAAAGAATCCTTAGAGTTAATGGTGAATTACGTGATCGATAGAAAAAAGTAATCTGCATAGAATATCTGCCGTATGGGTTCATTAAATGGGGATTTATTACTTAGTGCCAATTCTCAGGCAACCTTTTTAAAAGAACCTGCGTCTTTGTAAATAGAAGCTTTTGAAAAGCGTAGCGTATTTTGAAAATTATATCATTACATAAGAATTACTCAAAGCTAATAGCTAAAGCCGGAAAGGGTAACCGAAAGGCGCAGCACGATCTTTTTCAACTGTTCTCACCTAAAATGCAAAGTGTTTGCCGTCAATACATTAAGAACAATGATATTGCTGAAGAAGTGATGCTTACTGGATTTTTAAAGGTCTTTACTCATTTACATTCCTATAAGGCCCAGGGAAGTTTTGAAGGATGGATACGAAGGATCATGGTCAACGAGTCGATCTCACAATTGCGAAGAGACAAAAAGCTAAATTTTAAAAGCGAAAAAGAAATTGAAAATTCCATTGAGCATGTAGCGTATATAGAAACGGAACTGGAAGTGGAAGAGATCCAAAAAATGATCGATTCTCTTCCGGATGGCTACAAAACGGTTTTTATTTTATATGCCGTGGAAGGCTATAAGCACAGTGAGATTGCAGAACTGTTACAGATTAGCGAAAGCACTTCAAAATCCCAACTGTTCAAAGCACGTAAAATGTTGCAATCAAAAGTGAAACAAAACAATATTAGTTATGGCACCCATTAAGTTAGAAGAAAATATTAGGGAGAAGTTGCAGGAACGAGAGCTGCAACCTTCAAATGATGCCTGGGATAAACTGGAAACCAGGCTGGCTGAAAAAAATGAAAAGACAAACAACAAAACACTTTGGTTTTCTATTGCGGCTGGTATTGCAGCAATTTTAATTATAGGATCGTTGATTTTTAAACCTTCAGAAAATATTCCAAATGAAGTTGTTACAGAGAAAAATACTCCGGAAAAGAACACAACTCAAAAGAAACCCGAATTCATTCCACAAGAAATGAACAGGGAAGAGGTTGCTGTTGAAGAGGTCATTTCAGAGAAACCAATCAAGACCGAAGCACTGCAGCCTCAGAAAGAAAAAAAATCTGGGATCAATGAACAGCAGAATACGGATACTGATGCAATTTCGGCTGTTGAAATTCAAGAAATAGAAGGACAATCCATTGTAGCCAATACCAAGATTAACGAAGAAGCTTCATTCCTTAACTCAAAAGTAGAAGAAGTGGTTGCCCGGGTAAAGGAACTGGAAAAGACAAGAACGACCATAACCGCAGAAGAAGTTGATGCTTTATTAGCAAAGGCACAGCTCGAAATTCAAACTCAGAGAATCTTAAATGAAAGCTCCCAAAAGGTTGATGCGGCAGCATTGCTAATGGACGTAGAACAAGAACTGGAGCGAAGTTTTAGAGATAAGGTCTTTGAAGCCTTAGGTGACAGTTATAAAGTTATACATACGGCAATTTCAGAAAGAAATAATTAATTCCCGTACAAAAGGGAAGCTCATCCATATAAAAATTAATCATTCATCAATTTGTTCCTGTTAAGGCAGGAGCTTCAAAAATCACGAACACTATGAAAATATTTACGTTTTGCATCGCAGCCGTGCTATGGGCTATCGCTGTGTCTTTTGGCATGGCTCAGGAAACGGGCCAGGACAATGAAATTGAAATTTTAAAAAGTTCCAAAGAGCAAATCATCAAAGAAGAGAAAGAAGCTTTAAGGAAAGAGGTCGAGGCAATTAATAAACGTTTGGACAATAATCAGATCACCTATGCTGAAGCCGAACGGTTAAAAAAAGAAGCAGCAGAAAAACGGGCTTTAAATATTGAAAACAGGATAGCGATCATAGACAATAAAATAGCTCTAATAGAGAGAAACCAGAATGACACACTGGTGGACCAAACCGATAGATTAACGATCTCCTTTTTTGGAGGTGAAGATATTTTTAACATCATCTTTGATGATCATAAACCAAAATACGATCGCAGAACCTATAGTGACTTTGTGCTGGCATTTGGTTTAAATAATGTGATTGTTGATGGGCAGTCGTTAAATGACAGTGATTTTAAGATTGCCGGAAGTCGTTTTGCCGAAATTGGCTGGGCGTGGAAAACACGAGTATTCAAGGAAACTAACTGGCTGCGTATTAAATATGGATTTTCATTTCAGTTCAACGGATTAAAACCTACCGATAATCGTTACTTCGTTGACACCGGTAAAGAAACAGAACTTATGGAATTTCCTACGGAACTGAACAAATCTAAATTTAGAATGGACAATTTGGTATTTCCGGTTCATTTTGAATTTGGCCCTTCAAAAAAGATCGAAAAAGAAGAATATTTCAGATACTCTACAAGGAACAAGATAAAGATTGGCCTGGGGGGATATGCAGGTTTTAATCTGGGAGTACGTCAAAAGTTAAAGTTTAATGAGGAAGGTGAAGAAGTAAAACAAAAACTGAAAGGAAATTACAATGTCAATAGTTTTATATATGGCCTTAGTGGTTATATAGGTTGGCGTGAAGCCGCATTATATGTTAAATACGACCTCAACCCAATATTTAAAGACAATCCTGTGGATATGCGTAATGTTTCCCTGGGACTACGATTTGATATGGATTAATATCCTTTCATTTGTTTCATATGTAAAAGGTTTCAGAAATGAAACCTTTTTTTGTTTTCTGAATACGTAAACCCTTAAATTTGTGTATCTTTTTTTTCTGAAAAAATATTCAGCTTGATTTCAAAAACCACTATAGACAATGTATTTGAAACTGCTCGTGTAGAGGAGGTTATTGGAGATTTTGTACAATTAAAGAAAGCAGGAAGTAACTTTAAGGGACTTAGCCCTTTCAGTGATGAACGTACCCCCAGTTTTATGGTATCTCCGGTCAAACAGATATGGAAAGATTTTTCCAGCGGAAAGGGAGGTAATGTTGTGGCTTTTTTAATGGAACACGAACACTTCACTTATCCCGAAGCAATAAAATACCTCGCAAAAAAATATGGTATCGAAGTTGAAGAGACCGAACAGACCAATGAACAAAAGGAACAGGCTAACGAACGTGAAAGCTTATACCTAGTAAGTGAGTTTGCCAAAGAATATTTTCATACAACACTTTTAAAGGCGGAAGAAGGCAAAGCAATCGGGCTCTCTTATTTCAAAGAACGTGGCTTTACAGAAGAAACCATTCAAACTTTTAAACTTGGATATTCCCCAAATATATGGGACGCTTTTACCAGTCATGCTATTAAAAAAGGGTATAAGATCGAGTTTTTGGAAAAGACCGGGCTTACCATTGTTAAGGAAGAAAAACAATTTGACAGATTCAAGGGCCGTGTAATGTTTCCCATTCTAAGCCTAAGTGGCCGCACACTGGGCTTTGGAGGGCGTATTTTGACCAGTGATAAAAAAGCAGCAAAATATCTCAATTCTCCGGAGAGTGGTATTTATCACAAAAGCAAAGTGCTGTATGGTATCTATCATGCTAAGCAGAGCATTGCAAAGGAGGACAATTGTTATTTGGTAGAAGGATATACGGATGTAATACAATTTTACCAGGCGGGAATCCGTAATGTGGTTTCTTCTTCGGGAACGGCATTAACACCGGAGCAGATTAGGCTGATCAATAGGCTAACAAAGAATATCACTTTGCTTTTTGATGGCGATGCGGCAGGAGTACGTGCTTCATTGCGGGGTGTGGACCTTATTCTGGAACAAGGGATGAATGTAAAGATCTGCACCTTCCCGGAAGGCGAGGACCCGGATAGTTTTGCGAAGAATAACTCACTGGAAGAAGTAAGTCTTTACCTGGAAGAGAACGCACAGGATTTTATCAATTTTAAAGCCTCTCTATTAGCAACTGAAGCAAAGAACGACCCTGTAAAAAAAGCGGAAACCATTCGCGATATGGTGGTAAGTATCTCTAAGATCCCGGATGTAATTAAACGTGAGGTCTATATACAGGAATGTTCCCGTATCATGGATATTAGTGAAGAGGTATTGTTCAATACGCTGGCGCAAATTCTTCAAAAGGACAGAAGGGATGCTGTAAAGAAACCTAAGAAAGCTACACAGGAGCTCGAAGTGATTCCTTCGGAAAAGCAAGCCGTTAAAAAAGTTGATATTCAATTTGAACTTGAGCGAAAAATTATAGAACTGCTATTACTTTACGGAAACAAAGAAGAAGAGTTTGAAGAGCTAATCTTGGAAGCAGACGAAAGAGGAGAAGTTGCATTTAAGCCGGAAGTTGTCAAGGCGAAGGTTTTTGAAAAAATTTATCTCGATCTGCAGGAAGATGAAATTGAGTTTGCAAATGAAGATTTTAAGGAAGTGTATTATGAGATCATTAATAAATTGAATCAGGAACCGGACTTTCAAATAAATAACCTGGTGAATGAGTTAGACCCTGAAAAAGCTTCTGCAATTACCCACATTTTGATGGAAGAAGAAAAATACCAATTACATAATTGGGAAGGAAAAGATATATATGTAAAAGATAAAAAGGTTACCATTGCTCAGGTGGTAAGCGAAACAATACTAAACCTTCGACGTCATCTGGTAGCACAAAAGATCCATGAACTATCTAATGAAATGAAAGAAAGAGATGGTGCAAACGAAGAAAGTAACCTGCAAAACATTGTGGATTATATTTCACTTAAAAAAGTACTTTCAGAGAAATTAAACAGAGTGCTTTAATCACCCAAACTGAAACATTCTGGACTGGTGAATGAGATCTGCCAGATTATCTACTTTTAGTTTTTTAAGCAACCTGGTTTTATAGGTGCTTACTGTTTTTTCATTAATGTTAAGTGCATTTGCAATATCCTTGTTACGTTTTCCACTGGAAAGCAAGTTCAATACTTCGATCTCTCTGGAGGAAAGTTTTTTGTAACGGCTAATAGCACTGGTTTCACCCACATTACGACTTGTAAAAGTAGAAGTTAGCTCTTCGTTCAGGAAAATACCTCCTTTTGCTATTTGCTTTAATGCTTTAAGGAAGACCTTAGTGGATGCGGTTTTAGGAACATATCCTGCCGCACCGGATTTAATGGAACGCAACGCGTAAATCTCTTCCGGATGTGTAGAAAAAATTAATACACGCATCTGTGGAAATTCGGTTTTAATACTTCGTAAAGCATTTATACCGTTTATATGAGGCATATCGATTTCCATGATAAGGATATCGGGTTCGTCCTCTTGTAAACTTTTATATAGCTCATCACCATTATTAGCTTTCCCAATAATGGTATAATTGTTATTTTTTTTCAGCATACAGGCGATACCTTTACGGGTAACCGGATGATGATCTGCAATAAAGATTTTCTTCATTCTATAGTCTTTTTCTTTACAAAAGACACTTAAAACAAACCAAATGCTAAAAGTGTGAGGTTTTTGTAATATTTATACTACAAATCAAATCTAAAAAAAAGATAAATCACTTAGGATTAATTTCGTCCAAATTCAAGAAAACTCGTTAAATAACGGTTATTCTTTGATAGATTGGGGAATTTCACAAACTGGGATAGGGTTCATTTTGTGTTGATTGATGCTATTAAGCCTTATATAGATGTCGAATACAACCTTTTCACGCCCGGAAAAATCACTACTTGTCCTTCCTTCTGCCTGCATTTTCATGGCCCACTCCAGTTCGTCATAACTGGCACCAATCTGGTCTTCATCGGTTCTATTGTCTCCCCAAAGTCCATCTGTTGGAACAGCATCAATGATCTCTTGGTTTATTCCCAAATGTCGGGCAATTTCATACACTTCACTTTTCATTAGATCTGCAATAGGACTTAGGTCTACACCTCCATCTCCATATTTTGTATAGAACCCTACTCCAAAATCTTCTACCTTATTTCCGGTTCCGGCTACTAAATATTTATGCAAAGCTGCAAAATAATAAAGTGTTGTCATTCTAAAACGTGCTCTGGTATTTGCCAGAGACATGAATCTCGATTCTTCATTTTCCACACGAGGAAGTGTTTCTATAAAACTGTCAAATACAGGTGTCAGGTTCACACGTGTCATTGAAACCCCCGTAAAGTTATCTTTCAGCCAGTTTATATGGTTTAATGCACGACTTACTTGAGATTCTGCCTGATGAATGGGCATCTCCAAACACAATAACTTCAATCCGGTTTTGGCACAGAGCGTTGAGGTCACAGCCGAATCGATCCCCCCGCTAATGCCTATGACAAAGCCTTCCATTTTTGCATTTAGAGCATATTCTTTTAGCCAATTTACTATATGTTCAATAACTTTTTCAGTCTGCATTTTATATTTTTTAAACTTTTATACTCATACCTTTGCAAAACAAAAGTAAGCTAAAAGTAAAATTTAAAAAAGAGAATGGCGTTAAACACTTGCCAAACCGTTGTAGTTATGAAGTATTGCTTTTTATTGGTTTTTGTTTTGATGGTCTTTGGGTGTAATTCTAAGGATAAGACCGAAAAAGAGATCGAAAAGGTCCTTGTCGATATTACCATTGAAAGATTCGACAAAACCTTTGCTGAAGCTACAGTTAAAGACCTTCCTGAACTTAAAAAGGAGTATCCTGTTTTTTTTCCTCAACAGTATGCAGATAGTATATGGGTACAACGAATTCAGGATACACTTCAGCAGCAGTTACACCGGGAAGTAATTAAAAGGTTTCCGGATGAAACCGTATTGGAAGATGATCTTTCCGGCCTTTTTCAGCATATAAAGTACTATTTCCCAAAGTTTAAGACCCCTAAGGTATATACTACGACATCAGACGTTGACTATAAGAACAAAGTGATCCTTGCAGATAGTTTGCTGGTAATTGCCTTAGATACGTATTTAGGTGCCGAGCATCCTTTCTATGAAGGCATTCAGAAGTATATTGTTAAGAATTTAAAACCTTCGCAAATTACCCAGGATGTAGCTACAGCATATGCAAACCAACTTATTTCAAAGCCTCGAAACCGTTCACTTCTTGCTCAAATGATCTATTTCGGAAAAGAAATGTATTTGAAAGAGATGTGGTTGCCGGAAACTACGGATGCCGAAAAAATGGGCTATACCCAAACCGAATACATTTGGGCGCAGGAGAATGAAGTGGAAATGTGGCGCTATTTTGTTGAAAATGAATTGTTGTATAGTACAGATCCCAAATTACTCCCGCGTTTTATCAATCCGGCTCCATTCTCTAAATTTTATTTGGAGATCGATAATGAATCTCCGGGAATGACCGGGCGCTACCTAGGATGGCAAATTGTACGTGCATATATGAAAAATAACCCTGCAAATATCCGGCAATTAATGCTTATGGATGCAGACGAAATCTTTAAGAACTCAAAATACAAACCAAACAAAAGATAATGGCAAAACATACTTCAGATATTAATATAAAAGTGGATCTGGACGAAAATAAGATTCCTGAAAAATTAAAATGGTCGGCTCAGGACGGAGGAATTTCAGATGAAGAAGCGAAGGCAATATTTCTTTCGGTCTGGGACCACAAAAATAAAGAGGCCTTACGTATAGATCTCTGGACAAAAGATATGCCGTTGGATGAAATGAAGATCTTTTTTCACCAAACGTTAACTGCAATGGCAAATACTTTTCAACGTGCCACCAGCGATGAGAAAATGAGTGCGACAATGCGCGATTTTTGCGATTATTTTGCTGAAAAACTTGAGCTAAGAAAGCAATGAAACGCCTCATATTTGTATACAATGCAAACTCGGGAAAAGTAAATGCGATTTTAGACAGTCTTCACAAAATAACAAATCCGTCAACGTATAATTGCAATCTGTGCGCCATCACATACGGTGTTTTTTCTGAAGACGAGTTATGGAAGGCATTTCGGG
>JANQOS010000025.1 GCA_028285705.1 Altibacter sp. | reverse complement strand
ATTGAAAGACATATTTAAAGGCACTATAGGTAGTAACACCATTCGTAGAGCCCTTTACCCGTTCTATCTCTATTACCGGTTTTACATAGCCTTCCGGGTGGCCGAAGAATTGTAGCTCGCCATCTGTATACTTATAGTTCCCCGCATATTCGGTCACCACGGCCGGAGGAGTCCCTCCCACAATCTCAGTAAAGGTCTTTTTAAGCTTTACTCCTGTAGCATCATATACATATTCTATCTTCCCTGTATCATTACCGTGATCAATCAGTATCACCTTTGGAAGATTTAAATGGTTATAGGTAATAGCTGTATTGATCCCTTTATTTTTGTCCTTGGTCATATTACCATTGTCATCGTATTCAAAGTCTACTGCTCCTGTATACCCATCATTAAAGCCCAAAACCTTTAAGGTGGCCCCGGAGCCGGCAGCATCACTTACCTTAACAAGTTGGTTCCCGCCATTGTAGGTGTAGGTTAGGTTATCCCACTGACCACTTATCGTTCCATTATCATCACGTCCGTTTCTAATGAGTGTTTGCAGGTTTCCATTACGGTCATAATCTATTCCACTTACATCGTGTTTGCTATTGGCCGTCATAGCCGCTAAGGTACTACCTTTATAACCGGTAGCCGTTTTAATACGGTTAAGGTCATCATATCCATAGGCATAGCTTCGTATCTTCATATCCGTGGCATCAGTTACACTTTTCCATAGGGTCTGCGCAATATTACCGTTATACAACTCATCTCCCGAAGCATTTCCCTCCAGCCGATTGTAATTGATCCTAAATTTAAACAGGTCGGTATCGAGCCCATGGCCACCACCTTCCACATCATTGATGTCGGTAAGCCAGCCCCGTACGTTATAGGTATAGTCCACATCCTGTAATTTCTTGTCTAAGATAGTACCAAATAATGTAAAATCCTCTATCTGTGCGGCACTGTGGTATAAGGAGGCTTTTCCTATCATGGTATCTTCACTGGTATCGGTAGCAGTACCTATCTGGGTACCCCCTTTTTTAAACCTGATCTGGGTGCCTACCCGTTCTATAGAAAAGGCTACTCCTTCTTCATAACCTGCTACAACGGTAGATTGTAATACGCCATTTTTGATCAGCTTTACATCTTTTAGATTATCGGCATTGGTATCCTGATCGGAATGATAAATACCAAAGTCATAAGAGTTCCATCCTCCACTATTGGAGGTTTTTATTAAACCTACCTGAGTGATCCTGTCATCGGTAGAGATAACGTAATTCACCCCTCCGTCTTCCAAAATCTCTCCTTTGGTTTTGGCACCCGCATCCCAGGCATTGGTAGTAGTATTCTTTACCAATTCCCCATCAAAGGTCATATCTGCATTGGTGATCTCAGTATAGCCATCTATATAGGTCTCGCCACCCACATACTTTCGTGTTAGCTGTCCCAAATCATCATAACTGTTCTCTGCGATAAGCTGTACAGGCTCGTTGTCCAGTTTTTGAGTATGAGATATCAATCGTCCCATATGGTCATAAGAAAAATAGTCATATACATACAAAATGGGAAGGTCATCTTTCTTATGGGTGGTATTACCCTTAATTACCTTTCCGGTAAAATCAAGTTGTGTATATTTAATATCATCCGTACCCAGATAGTCATTTTGAGACCGGGTATAAATAACTTGTCCCTTGTCATCATAACCCGTAAAAGAAAGTATCCAATCATTGGTATCCAATACACGGACCCAATTTACGGTAGGTAGCCCCTGGGTGTCATTCGATACGGTCTCCCCATAGACCAAAGCAGGTAAAGAAAGGTTGTTCATATTGACATCATAATCATCATAATAGTGAATGGTATATACTTCCAGGTCAGCTGTAGGAAAGGCGAAATTGGTATAGTATACATTAGTACCTCCTATAGAAGTAACCGTACCGGTTCGGTCCTCACTTACATAGGTAGGTGCTTTTAAATCAGTCTCTATTTGCGACATTGATTTTCCTCCCGAATTGGTAAAGAGCCCCTTATAAGCAATACGTCCCAGGTCATCGTATTTGGTAAAGAGCCAGTCGTTACCTACTCTTAAATTGGCATCCTGGGTAAGCACCGGCCGGTCCAGGGCATCATAGATGATATACTCTATTCCTTTACCGGGAAGTTTCTTTTCTACCAAACGGTTCCTGTAATCATATTTGTAACGATAGCATAGGTCATCTAAAATAGTTCCATGACCTGTTACTAGATTTGCACTACTGTCCACGATCTGTTCCGATCCTTCGGGGGAAAGTACAAAGCTTAGGTTGCCATAATCATCATAGACATAGTAAGTGTCATGATAATAATAGTCAGGGGCACGTGCCGTATCATAGACAGAAACCCGCTCTAAGATAAGTTGTCCCTGTTTATTGGTATACTCCATGCTTGTACCATATACTCCGTCCGCAGTCACCCAGTTCTCATCCTTGGTGACATTCTTAATGAGTTGATCTGCCGCATAAAAACCGTTAGAAGTTAGGTCCGGGCTGTTGCCGGAAAGGTCCACGGAAAAATAGATCACCTCATTGGCTGTATTGGTATGGTATTCAAATTTTATGGTATGGTCTGTATCCGAGGCCACTTCTATATGCCAATCCTTACCCGGTGCCGCTTGTTCCAGCAAACGACTGGCAGGAGAGGCTTCATAACGTTTGTTACCATAAGGATTATCCCATCCGGCCGGATAGGAACCAGTTCCCGGATAAAAATCATCCGGGAACTTGGTTTTGTAAAAGCTGACCAATTCATCCTGGATGGTTCCGGATGTCGGCACATAAAAACCTCCACTATTACCACTTACCGGTAGCGGTAGATAATCTTTGGGTTGCCTGCCCATATGATCGTATTCTACAGGGACGACAAGGTCCTCCCGATCCCCTCCGGCACGTAACGCAATCGTTTGTTTGGGCCTGCCCAGGCCATCGAAATAGGTAATGGTTTCTATTTTATCATCATCAGGTATGTTCCCTGTGGCTACCTGGGTATCAGAATACTCTTTTTGATAGCTGATGGATTTCACATAATTTTCAGAGTTGGTCTGGCCAATAACAAGCATTGGCAATGTAACAAATATGGATATAAGTAACTTTTTCATTGTCTTTGCTTTTTTTAGTTATTGATTCTGTAATTGTATTGATTCTCTCCTACGACCTTATCATCCTTGTCCAGGACATATTTCAAGCGGTTTTCATCATCGTAGACATAAGTCATCCGATACCCCCGGGTATCGGTAATGGTCCTGACCCCTATCTGGGGCCAGTAAGTATAGGTGGTCACCTGCGCATCACTCATAGAGGTATCATTTCTGAGTGCATCTAAAGCAGTTAATAATTCTTGGTGACGGTCAGTGATGGCATTAGATTCAGTTATAATCGTATTGACTTTAGTTGTAGGTAACTGCGCATAAGACTTGTTCTCTATTTTTGCCACAAGGTATTGTCCGTTGTAGCCCCATATATAACTCGTGGTGGCTCCATAGGCCTGAGAAACACTTACCAGATTCCCATCGTCATCGTAATCACTAAATGACACCCGGGTCTCTAAAGGATTCCCAGCAGTGATGGCTCCTTTTGCCGTTTTGATATAACGGGGAGCGATCAGGTCCATCTGCGTAGGAGTTCCATATACGTCTATACCTCCCCAATCGTTGTACTCTGTTTTCTGAGTACTGAGCAGTTCCGTATTTGCTCCTATTTTCTGAAAATTTTCCACCTGTACTGGCGAACTTACTTTATTAGCTGTAACAAGTTTATCCAATACTGCATCAGGAGTATATTCCTGCGGGTACGTATATTCCGTTATCAGAGTTTTATTACTATCACTGGTGGTAACGGTTGTCTTACTCGGCAAGTAATTGATGGTAGCATCAAAATTTGTCGTAGTGGTGGTGGTTACAAGGTTACCATCTAACTTTTTCGATTCAGAGCTACTTTGTGAGCCTTGATTACGCAATCTCATAAACATTTTAACAGGTTGCATTCTGGCATAGGCCTCTGCTGTTAAATATGCAATATTTAAAGGGCCTGCTACCGGAGGACCAAACACACCGGATGAAAAATCCCCTTCTACATATCGAAACAGTACTTCGTTCTCTTGTGCATCTTTCCAGTATAATTCTACATAATAGTATTCATTTTTTGGATAGTCCGTAAGTGTATAGTCTGTATAATATGAAATGGTAGCATGTGGAGTATAATTATTTGAAACTTTTGTAACATCAATATTGCCATCCGCCTTAACGATACTTTCTTTTAAATTTCCTTTTTCAATATGCTCATAATAGTGTTGAACAAAGGGATAAAATTCATTGATTCTGATTCCGTCATAGTCATCTTCATCATCATTTTCATTATAAAAGATATTTACCGTACTTCCATAATCAGCATTATCCGTATTTGGATTAACAGAAGCTACCGTTACCTGATCATAGCTTATATAGGGTTGGTCTCCCAGTGTGGCTTTAGCTACTCTATGATAACTTGAGCGCTGGGCAGTATCTCCACTTCCATCAATATAATAGTCAACCGTTTTGTAAGTTAAGTTAGTTTCAAAATTCTCTACTAAACCGGAATAGGCAAAGGCTTTTTTGGTCGCTATTACATCGGTATCCGTATAATTTATGATAGAGTCTATCCTGATACCGGCATAATTCGCTCCACTTTCTCCATGTTGTCCGTATACAAATTTGGTATAGCCTTCCTGAGGGTAATTGATTTGTGTTAAAATTCCGACCTTGGCATTTGCCAGGTCAAAACTCCTGTCAGCCCCTGTAAATTGATATCCGTCTATATCCCAAGAAGGATACATTACTGTATTACCATCTTCCCCATTATAAAACCCAAACTCATCTTGGCCCTTTGAATCTCTTCGAGGCATATCATCAGGGTTGTCATAGATGAAAGAATATTTAGTTTCAAAGGAAGGGCTTTGTGCATTATACCCATTTCCCGCGATTTTGACCTCATCCAATCGTAATCGCAATTCTTTTTCTTCATCCCCTGTAATTAAATGTTCTCCAAAATAATCGTGTTCAAACTCAATAAAATTAACAATAGTACCAGCTATAGGATCCTTGATCATGATCGATTCAATAGCTGAGTCTGTATTTAGATCATCCCTGGCCTTTAGGTCAATTTCTATAATAACATTTCCATTATGCTTGACCTGAGTTAAAAATTGTTGTTTCACTTTATATTTGTGAACAGGATCGATCTCTTCTTCATATATATTATATGGAGGTTCCAAATTAGGGGTTTTAATAAGCTGGATTACCCATAGATTTACATCGTTTTGCCAGAAACCAAAATCCGTATAGCTAAACTCATATACATCCTTTCCATTGGGAGAAACAATTTTCGTTAATAACCAAGAGGAGGTATAATCTACTAAAGTTCCTATAGGACCATGATTAGAACTCCCTGAGTCATCGGTATGTGTTGACCTTGTTATTTCCTTTTCTGCAAAGGTATATTCTACCCCGGAATCATCCACCACCCTCCAATACGTCCCAAAATTTTCAACTTTCAATCTTGGGTTATTAACCGGGGTTTCAACTAAAGTATTATTACTTCCTTCGATAAGTGTTATAATATCATCATTTAATCCCATACCACTAAGCGTAAAACTATCCAGAGTAATATCCAATTCTCCTAATTGTACATCTGCAAGAAAATCAAAATAATCCCTTGCTTCCGCTTCAGTATCAAATTCAATTCCTTGAGTCACCATATCGTGATTATTTAGAGTAGTCTTATAATCTACATAGTCATCTCTTGAGCTTGTGCTATTCCGTAAAGAATTATAGCGGTTCTGTACAGTGGTCTCATCGAAATCATCTGCCTTTTCTTTTACATTCCGGGTGATCCTGGCCCCTATATTGAGGTTCCAACCCATTCCCACATTGGAAGCCACATCTTCCACCTTACGAGCATCGATATCGTAGGTAAGTGAAATTGGAATATCAAACTCATTGCCTTTATAGGTATACAAAGGAATGGACACATTGGGTTTTCCCACACGAAGGTCCACGGGAATGTCCCCATAACTGCTAAACGCACTGGCTTCCGGGGAGGTAGGGGTGCTTACCCTACGATTGACCTCGGCATTGTAATCAAAAGGAGTTTGAGAAAAAGAAAGAAAACTGCACAACAGCAAAGCTGAAAAAAGAAGAAGGTTTTTCATAGAAATGAGGTTTAAAATGTATAACTAAACAATACCAATAATAGCCAAGGCATATCACCTTACCATTAGTGTTATGTTATTAAAAATTCAACGGGGAGAGTTTCAAAGTTATCTATTTTTTTCCAAAAAAATATGACAAATGTCATAAAAGAACGGATAAAAGGACGAATGGGAAGATACAGGGGTGAATGGGAAGGTTTTTGTGTAACTCTTTGTTTTAAAAATGTTTACAGGCATTTAAAATTATTTCTCCGAGGCCTTTTTTCAGATCTCAAACACTTTGAATATCTTGCCGGAGAAACCAAAGCCAAAACATGAAGTTACCTCTCCATTGTAATGTGACCTACCAAAAAAAGTTCTTATCGGAGGCCGAATCTCAAGAACTGTTCGATCATTTAACGGGCTTTAAAGAACTCACAGCTCCGTTTGAAATAACTACCCTAAACGGAGAGGCTTATCGGCATACCTATGGTAAGATGATGTTCATTGATAAAGACCTGTTTGAAGAAAAGAGGTTTCCGGAAGCAGTCTGGGGCGCCAACAGAATCTGGCCCAAAGAAATGGCAATGGTCAAAGAACGCATTGAGGCCCTTACCGGACACACCTTTGCCACCTGCGTATGCATCTATTACCCGGATGGCAACTCGGGGGTGGAGTATCATTCGGATTTTGCATCATTTGGTGATACTTCTATAATACCATCCATAAGCTTGGGGGAAGAAAGAAAATTCTATTTACGGGAGAAGCGGACGTTGGAGGAACACGAGGTCTTCCTTGAGAACGGAAGTTTGATCATCATGGGAGAGAACTGCCAGGAGTTATATGAACACAACTTACCTGTGGATGCTGCTTACAAAAGGCCAAGGATCAACCTTACCTTTAGAAAATTCGGTTTTTATTGATAATGATCAATACGTCCAATTTTTTATACAAAAAACGACTTATAGGTCATTTTTTTGTATTTTTTCTTCATTTCCGGGTTTTAACAATCCCAGCAACAAGGTAACGAACATGATCCCGTAGAGCACAAGGACCACCGGTTTGGACAATGGGTTCAGTAAATAGTGAATTCCCAATGCTGCTACCGTGCTAGCCAGCACAATAACTCTGAAGGTATAAAATATCAATTGCGGCATTCGTTTATCTATTTAAGCACTAATAACACCTGTTCGCACTTCCCGGCCAACATGGTTGTAATGGAACAAGAGTGTTTTATAGAATCGTGATGAATTCTTTCCGTTTTCAAGGCAGCCCTTAAGGGTCTCTTCCAGATCGGTGTACGCTATGGTAATGGCAACCGCATCATTCATATCATATAGCTTGTTCCCGGACCGCTTAGTGGTTTTTGAAGTCCACAAAGAAATGACCTGTTTTTCATAATCTATGGCCACATCCACCGAGCTGAAGAAAAATTTCAATAACGCTTTATGAAAAGCATAGTATTCTTCATGAACCGGCATAGTAGCCGCACAGCTTTTGCTGATGAGCTTCCGCATTTCTTCCCTAACTATTTGACCTTGATCTTTCATAGCAAGTCATTTATATATATAGAATCGAAATAACCTGCCAAAAATTACGCGGCCGTATAAAATTTAGCATGAAATTAACCTATCGGAAACGATCTGTTAAAATATTAAGAAATATGGGGTATGTTATTATTTTTCAACAGCATAGCCGTCTGCTTCCCAGGCAGAGAAACCGCCTTCCAGGTCATAGACACGGGGAACACCCATTTCTATCAGCATTTGGGTAGCGCGGCCGCTTCGGGAGCCTTTTTGACAATATACATATATGGCCCTGCTTAGGTCCAATTCGGCTATTTTTTCTTTAAAGGTAGCATCATTGATATCAATATTTACGGATCGCCTTATATGCCCCGCATTATATTCTTCGGGAGTTCGTACATCTACCAATTGCATCTTTGCGATCCGGTCCAGGCTCTTATCCAATTGTTCCTGGTTCATCAATAGTATTTTCTTATCCTCACTGGAAGTCTTGGTCCTGGTATCTTCGACTGCTTCGACTTCCTGATTTTCCTGAGCTTCTTTAGATTCCTTACAAGACTGGAAGGAAACCAATAATGCTAAAACTAAAATAGATAGATACTTTTTCATAGTAAAGATTTTAAGTGGTTGTTTCTCCATCCCAGTCACTAAAACCGCCTAGTAAATTATAGGTCTTCTCAAATCCCAAAGACTTAAGGATCGCACAGGCCTGTCCGCTTCTTCCGCCGGAACGGCAGTACACATAATAACTTTTGGAAGGGTCCATTTGTTGTGCCTCTGCCATAAAAGCAGCCGCGTTATAAATATCAAGGTTCTTCATATTGGGAATATGCCCCTCTTCTACTTCTATTTCGGTGCGTACATCCAATATGACAGCGTTATCGTCCTTAGCGAGTTGTTCTCTCCATTGAGACTGAGATAGGTCCATGCTTTAAAAAATTTTTCGTAAAAATAACAATTCAGATGATTTGAACCATAAAAATCCAAAACACTTTTTTCAGCCTTTATTTACTCACCGGAAAATTATTGTTTTACCGAGCAGCCTATCGCTTTGGTCTCTTTTACTGAAACTTCTTTTCCTGCCAGCAGCTCATTGACCGCATTGGCCAGAAAGCGTTCTTTTACGGCAGATGCATTCCTTACATTGTCGTCTATGGCTCCAATGTATTTTACAATTTTCTTTCCGTCGTCCTCCTTCTGAAGCAAATATACATGAGGTGTCTTTTTTGCTCCGTATACGGCATATACTGTCTGACTCTTATCATACAGGTACGGAAAGGTAAATCCTTTCTCCTTTGCTTTTTTCTGCATCAACTCGAACGTATCATCCGGCTGAACCTCAGGGTTGTTAGGATTGATGGCAATGACCGGATAGCCTTTTGGTTTGAACTCCTTGTCCAAAGCGATCATACGGTCTTCACTGGCGACAGCATACGGACAGGTATTACAGGTAAAAATTACAATAAAGCCCAAAGCTTCTGGATAATTGTCATAAGAGACCATGGTCTTGTCAACATTCAGCAAATTGATGTTCGCAGCCTCATCGCCAATGGTATACCCGGCGATAGTATTTTCTTCATTCGTAATCTTAAAACTACTGAATACCGCTACGCTTATCAAGGCAAGGAACAGTACGATACTAATTGATCTTTTTTTCATAGTATATTATTTATAAAACGGTTTTTAATTCTTCTTCTAATTCTTCATAGGTAAAGGAACGTTCGTAAAAACGCCTTGTGGCACTATTATATATGATGGTTGCAGGAATGGCTCCACTCCACTCTTTGGATACTTTCGGGATCCAACCGTTAGCATCTGCATCGTCCAGAAGGACTACTTCCGATCGGATATTATTCTTTTGAATGAAAGGGATCACCTGGGACTCTAACTTTTCAGGAAAGTCAAGACTTACAAAAAGCACTTTCACATTTTCTTTTGCATATTCCGAAGCCAACTTTTCAAAATACGGCATCTCCTTGATGCAGGGCTTACACCAGGTCGCCCAGAAATTAACCACGTAGGTAGAGTCATTATCTTTTGACAGCAGAGGCTGCAATCCGTCAAAATTCAGGGAAGGAACTTTATGGGTAGATGCCGCTTCGGTATTATCCTTTTTTTCGGCTTCCAAAGCTGTGGTTTCATCTGCAGGAGGTTCGGAATTCTTATAATCTCTATAGGGACAAGCCGTTAAGAGCAGCATTAAAAGTACAAGCGCGATCCATTTCATTTTCTAAAAATATCTATTTAAATGAAAAACAAAAACTATTTAACAAATCATTTGTAGTTAAAAAAAGTTTTTACCCATGTAGATTAAAATTCTGTTAAACTTCTTTTCAGTTTAAAAATTTATATTACGTTTGTATATACAAATATTGTAATGAAAACAATGCCAATAGACGACGCTATCAAGTCCATTCACAAGATGGCCATCAGCACTAAGACCGTGATCAACATCCTATATACCTCCCGTATCGTGGAAGAGGCCATTGCTGTTACGTTAAAGCCTTATGGCCTAACTATGCAACAGTACAATGTATTGCGGATCCTAAGGGGGCAAAAAGGAAATCCGGCCAACCTTTCCACATTGCAGGAGCGAATGATCGACCGTAGTAGTAACACGACCCGGCTGGTAGACAAACTCATTAAAAAAGGATGGGTAAAAAGGCAGGTTTGTGAACAAAACCGCAGAAAAGTGGAAATGTTCATCACCGAAAAAGGCCTTGCTGTTTTGAAAGAACTGGACCCTGTTACCGAACTAAATAATGAAAAGGTCCTTAAAAATCTTTCCGAAGAACAGCTGGAAGAACTAAACCATCTATTGGATACATTAAGAACATTTTAAATTTTAATAATCATCATATAAACTAAATTTTTAAGCTATGAAAACAATCATCAGATCAGTACTAATCTTAGCAGTTGCAGTAACTGCCATGGCATTTACTACACCTATAAAGAAAAAGATTGACATCAAGGAAAGCACCATCGAGTGGAAAGGAAAGAAGATCTTAGGTTCTCATACGGGAACCATCGACCTTAAAGAAGGATACATGGAAATGGACAACGACCAATTGGTCGGCGGGAAATTCGTGGTAGATATGACCAGCCTGAAAAACACCGACCTGAAAGGCGAATACAAAGGAAAACTGGAAGGCCATTTAAAAAGTGATGACTTCTTTGGCGTAGCAGAGCACCCAACAGCATCCTTAGTGATCACAGGGGCCACTAAAGACGGAAATATCTATACCGTAACCGGGGACATGACCATAAAAGGAACCACCAACCCAATTACGTTCGAACTTATCATGGGAGAGACCGCTGCCAGAACCAGCCTGAAAATAGACCGTACCAAATACGGTGTGCGCTACGGAAGCGGAAGTTTCTTTGACAGTCTGGGAGACAATACCATCTCAAACAAATTCGAATTGGATGTTACTTTAAAATTTTAAGCAACATTCTCTTGTTGTTTTAAATTTCATTTCTATATTTGAAAACGAAATAATGAATACAATAAAAATAAATACATGGTGGTGGAATAACTTACGTCAAACGTCGTGAGCTAGGCACTATCGTATATAATATTATGCTAAGGCTTGTCAATCACGACAAGCCTTTTTTTATTTTATGAGATACAAACTGAGAACCTATTCAAAAAAACTCCTTGCAGATACCATCACTCCGGTGTCCGTTTATTTACGGCTACGTGACAAATACCCGAACAGCCTCTTGCTGGAGAGCAGTGATTATCATGCCAACGACAATAGCTTCAGCTATATTT
>JANQOS010000022.1 GCA_028285705.1 Altibacter sp. | reverse complement strand
GGTTATTGCTCCTTGGGTGTTTCCGTAGATATTACACTGCCTGCAATACAAACTGCAAAAACAGTTGTGGCATTGATAAATCCAAAGGTACCCAGAACGCATGGTGACGGGATCATTCACATAAGCCATATCGATTATGCAGTAGAAATAGATAAACCTATCCACGAATCTCCTTTGGGAGTACCATCCCAAATTGAATCTACGATTGGAAAGCATGTTGCGGGATTGGTTGAAGATGGCGCTACATTACAAATGGGTATTGGTAATATCCCAAATGCGGTTCTTAGTAACCTTACAAACCATAAACGCTTAGGGATCCATACCGAAATGTTTAGTGACGGTCTCTTGCCACTAGTGGAACAAGGCATTATTACCGGTGAAGAAAAAGAAATAAAAACCGGGAAAATTGTAACCTGTTTTGCAATGGGAACCAAAAATTTGTATGATTTTGTAGACGATAACCCAATAGTGCATTTCAAAGAGGCCGGCTATACAAACGATACTGCTATCATTAGGCAAAACCCAAAAGTAACAGCTATTAAT
This sequence comes from Altibacter sp., assembly GCA_028285705.1. Lineage (GTDB taxonomy): Bacteria > Bacteroidota > Bacteroidia > Flavobacteriales > Flavobacteriaceae > JANQOS01. Next base: position 8,326 of record JANQOS010000022.1, on the reverse strand, counting down.
AGTGCTATTGAAATTGATCTAACCGGACAGGTCTGTGCAGATTCTATAGGTGCTTACCAATATTCTGGAGTTGGAGGGCAGATGGATTTTATTCGTGGTGCTTCTCTTTCTGAAAAAGGCAAGCCTATTATAGCAATGCCTTCTGTTACGGCAAAAGGTATTTCAAAGATCACTCCTTTTTTAAAACAGGGTGCAAGTGTAACTACAACCCGGGCACACGTACATTATGTTGTGACCGAATATGGCGTGGTTAATTTATTTGGAAAAAGTTTAGAGCAACGTGCCAAAGAACTTATTTCCATAGCGCACCCCGATCATAGAGGCATACTGGAAGAGGAAGCATTCAAACGGTTCAAAAAAGTATAAACTGATATTTATCATTTTTTAAACAGAACACAATTTCAACCTTTGCCAAAGGTATAATGAGCAAATTAAGATAATATGGCAAAGTGTTTTCATTGCGGAGACGACTGCTTAGAGACTATAATTGAACACAAGGAAAAGTCCTTTTGTTGTAATGGTTGTAAGACAGTTTTTGATATTCTGCATGATAATGACCTTGATTATTATTATACTTTAGAACAAAATCCCGGGATCACACCGGTACATATTGCCGGTAAATTTGACTTTCTTGATAATACCTCTATTGTTGAGAAACTCCTGGAATTTAATGACCAAACCACCAGGATAGTTTCCTTTTTAATTCCTTCCATACACTGTAGTTCCTGTATTTGGGTGCTGGAAAATCTCAATAAACTAAGTCCGGCAGTAAAGACATCGCAGGTTAATTTTCCTGAAAAGACTGTTAGAATAACTTTTTCCGGCGAAGAGATTTCTTTAAAAGAACTGGTGATTCTTTTAAGTCGAATAGGTTACGAACCTTACATTTCACTGGAAGATTCAAAAAAGAAGAAAAAGAATTACAACCGGAGCCTTATCTATAAATTAGGGGTTGCCGGTTTTGCTTTTGGAAATGTAATGTTCCTTTCCTTTCCTGAATATTTTGACCTGCCGGTGAACGAAACGGGGGGTCAGGAATTTTGGCTCGACCAGTTTAAACATGTATTTCGCTGGTTGATGTTCGCATTTTCACTTCCGGTGGTGTTCTACTCCGGGCGGGATTATTTTACTTCAGCTTACAAAGGACTGCGAAGCGGGATCTTAAATATAGATGTCCCAATAGCTATTGGGATCGCTGTATTGTTCATACGAAGTACGATCGATATTGTTTTTGATTGGGGAACAGGCTTTTTTGATAGCCTTACGGGATTGATCTTCTTTTTATTGCTTGGGAAATTTTTTCAGCAGAAAACCTATGCGTTCTTATCATTTGAACGAGATTACAAATCGTATTTTCCAATTGCCGTAACCCGTTTGGTTCGTTCTTCCGAAGAAAGAATAACTGAAGAACAGGCGGAGGTCTTTAAGATAAAGAAAGGAGATAGGTTGCTTATTCGTAATAATGAATTGATCCCTGTTGATGCTATTCTCATTAAAGGGAATGCTCTTATAGATTACAGTTTTGTTACCGGCGAAGCTGAACCGGTTACCAAAAAAAGTGGCGATAAACTCTTTGCAGGAGGAAAGCAACAAGCCGGTGTGCTTGAAGTGGAAGTTTTAAAACCTGTCGCGCAAAGTTATTTAACTCAACTTTGGAGCAATGAGGTTTTTAGTAAAGAAAGGCCAAATATATTTCAATCATTGACAGATAGTATTAGTAAACGGTTTACCGTCGCTGTACTTTCCATTGCTTTTATTGCTACATTATTTTGGTTGGTATATGACCCTTCCAAAGCTTTCAATGTATTTACCGCAGTACTTATTGTAGCTTGCCCCTGTGCCATTGCATTGGCGTCACCCTTTACACTGGGTAATTTATTACGCATCTTTGGAAGTAATAAGTTGTATCTAAAAGAAGCTTCGGTTATTGAACAAATAGCAAAAGTGGATACTGTTGTCTTTGATAAAACAGGAACACTTACTACCAATAAAAAAAATATAATCACCTACGAAGGAGTGGCTCTTTCTACTGAAGAAAAAGTACTGTTGACCAGTACGCTTCGATCCTCCAATCATCCTTTGAGTAGGGCTTTGTATGCTATTTTGGATAAGAACGATATTCAGACATTAGATGAATTTGAAGAAGAGACCGGGAAAGGAATTTCAGCAAAACTCAATGAGAATAGTATTAAAATTGGATCCTATGCCTTTGTTGGAGATTCAACTGCTTCACCGGTAACAGAACTTTCAGAAAATCGTATCAAGACTACAGTCCATGTAAGTAGCAATAATGAATACAAGGGATGCTATATTTTCCATAATGAATACCGGGAAGGAGTTGCAGCTCTATTTGAAGAACTGGAAACAGACAAAGAAGTAATTGTGCTTTCGGGAGATAATGACGGGGAAAGAAAACGGTTAGAGGGATTACTTCCAAAGGACACAGAATTATATTTTAACCAGAAACCGGAAGACAAGCTTCAGTTTATAAGGTCGCTTCAGCAAAAAGGAAGGACGGTAATGATGGTAGGGGATGGATTGAATGATGCCGGTGCTTTAAAACAAAGTGAGGTTGGAATAGCCATTTCAGAGAATATCAATGTGTTTTCGCCGGCTTGCGATGGAATTTTGGATGCTTCAAGGTTCAAGGACCTTATTCGGTTTTTTAAGTTGTCAAAAAAAGGGATAAGTATTATTAAATGGAGCTTTATTCTCTCGCTGGCTTATAATTTAATTGGGCTGTCATTTGCAGTGACCGGGCATTTAAAACCGGTAATAGCTGCTATTTTAATGCCGTTGAGCTCGATAAGTATTGTTGTTTTTACAACCCTGGCAACACAATATGTGAGTAGGAATTTAAAATGAAACTAAATAAAGAAAAGCTGACTAATATCATATTTTAGAAAACCAGTCGGCAATATTTTTACACCTTAATTTAGGTAGGTATGAGCATTATTTATGTGTTACTAACAATAAGTGTCATAGTGGCTTTAATTTTCTTTGCAGCATTTATTCTTTCAGTAAGAAGAGGCCAGTATGACGATACTTATACACCCTCGGTACGTATGCTTTTTGAAGATGAACTTGTAAAAGAAAGCAGTACCCCGTCACAAGAAATTTCAGAAAAAAAACCAATCAATAATCAAGAGAAACAATAATCACTATGGAAGTAGAACAGTTTTATTACGATAACAAGATCGTTAAAAAGTTTGTCTGGGCCACCATTATTTGGGGTATAGTAGGTATGGCCGTTGGTCTGCTACTGGCCTTTATGTTTTTATTCCCTAACATCACGGATGGAATCTCGTGGTTGAGCTTTGGAAGAATACGTCCATTGCACACCAATGCAGTTATTTTCGCTTTTGTGGGGAATGCAATTTTTGCCGGGGTATATTACTCTACGCAGCGCTTGTTAAAAGCGAGGATGTGGAGTGACCTTTTAAGTAATATCAATTTTTGGGGATGGCAATTATTAATTGTGGGAGCCGCAATTACGCTTCCACTGGGATATACCACTTCGAAAGAATATGCAGAACTAGAATGGCCCTTTGATATCGCAATTGCACTTATCTGGGTTGTTTTTGGAGCGAACTTAATTGGTACCATGCTAAAAAGAAGGCAACGGCATTTGTATGTTGCGATCTGGTTTTATTTGGCAACATTCGTTACGGTTGCAGTATTGCATATTGTAAATAGTATGGAGCTTCCGGTGAGTGCTTTAAAGAGCTATTCTGCTTTTGCTGGTGTTCAGGATGCATTGGTACAATGGTGGTATGGTCACAATGCGGTGGCATTTTTCTTAACAACTCCGTTTTTAGGATTGATGTACTATTTTGTACCTAAAGCTGCAAACAGGCCCGTATATTCTTACCGGCTGTCCATTGTCCATTTCTGGTCCCTGATCTTTATCTATATCTGGGCAGGGCCTCACCATTTATTATATTCTGCGCTACCGGACTGGGCACAAAACTTAGGTGTAGCATTTTCGGTAATGTTAATAGCACCTTCCTGGGGTGGTATGATCAACGGATTATTGACCCTTAGAGGAGCCTGGGATAAAGTACGTACGGACCCCGTTTTAAAATTTATGGTGGTAGCTATTACCGGTTATGGTATGGCAACTTTTGAAGGACCAATGCTTTCACTTAAAAACGTAAATGCAATCGCACACTTTAGTGACTGGATCATTGCACACGTTCACGTAGGAGCACTTGCATGGAATGGTTTCTTAACCTTTGGTATGATCTATTGGTTAGTACCAAAATTGTTTAAAACAAGGCTATGGTCCACCAAGTTGGCAAATGCTCATTTTTGGATTGGTACCCTTGGGATTATCATGTATGCATTGCCAATGTACGTCGCCGGTTTTACACAGGCCATTATGTGGAAACAATTTAATCCGGATGGTACTTTGATGTATGGAAACTTCCTGGAAACAGTGAGTGAGATCATTCCTATGTACTGGATGAGAGCGATAGGTGGAACTCTTTACATTGTAGGAACATTTATATTGCTGTATAACATAGTAAAAACAGTTAAACAAGGTAGTAAAGTAACCGATGAGTTAGCTGAAGCTGCACCACTACAACGTGTTACAAAAAGACGTACGTTAAAAGAAGGATACCACACCTGGTTGGAAAGAAGACCGGTGAAACTTACCATTTATGCAACTATAGCCATTCTAATAGGAGGGATGGTACAAATTATACCATCATTAATGGTAGATGATTATGTGCCGGCCATTACAAGTGTGAAACCTTATACTCCTTTGGAGTTGGAAGGACGCGATATCTATATTAGAGAAGGTTGTGTTTCCTGCCACTCACAAATGATCAGGCCTTTTAGAAGTGAGGTTGAACGCTATGGCGAATATTCTAAGGCCGGAGAATACGTATATGACCATCCATTCTTATGGGGAAGTAAACGTACGGGCCCCGACTTACACAGAATAGGTGGGAAATATTCCGATAACTGGCACTTAAATCACTTTTATGACCCACAAAGTACTTCATCAGGTTCTATTATGCCATCTTATAAATGGTTGATCGCTAAAGAACTTGATAAGTCTATGACCGAAAAGAAAATGGAAACTATGGTTAGTTTGGGTGTTCCTTATACTGAAGAAGAAATAGCACGGGCACAAGAGTGGATGACCGAGCAGGGAACACAAATAGAACAAAACCTATACAGTGACCCGGATTTTGTAAAGACGTATGAAGCAGATAAAAAGTATGCAGAGGAAAACGGAGAGGATTTCATTGAAATGAGAAACCGTGAGGTAGTTGCTATTATCGCTTATCTGCAACGCCTTGGAACAGATATTAAAGTGGAGAATAACGCTGACACTTCAGCCATAAACGAATAATTATGTTACGATTTATCAAAGGAAATTTAGAGAATATAGATGGAGTGGAAGTCTATCCTATTATATCGCTATTGATATTCTTCATCTTTTTTGTAGTGCTTTTTTGGTGGGTATTCACAGCTAAAAAAGACCACATTGCCGAAGTAAGCAATATTCCATTAGAAAACAACAACCAAAACGAAGATTTATTATGAGAACAGGAGCATCCTATTTACGTGTTATAGCATTTATGGTCCTTGCATTTTTTCTGCTGGAGTTTACCATAGATTCCGGGGAACAAATGGCTATTGAAAAATATCCTATTATTTGGGCCGTATTAGCAATGCTGTTATTATTCGCTATTGCTATTGAAGTAGTTTCAGAAACATTAAAACGTATTCTTTTTAGAGGACTGGCTCCTGAAGCTCAAGAGCGATATTTACAAGCGGAAGGAACGAGAAAAGAGCAACGTTTTAGTTGGCTTAAAAAGACATATAAAAAATTATTGGGAAGTAAGCCTATCGAAAAAGAAGGCGAAATTATACTTGACCATAATTATGATGGTATAAAGGAACTGGATAATAAATTACCGCCATGGTGGGTATACGGATTTTACATCACGATCATTTTCGCTGTGATATACCTGGTTCGCTATGAAGTATTTGATGATGTAAATCAAGCCGAAGAATATGAAATAGAAGTTGCCGAGGCCAAAGCAGCCATAGAAGAATACAAAAAAACCGCCAAAGACCTGGTTGATGTAAATACGGTTGAACTACTTACGGACGCTTCAGACCTAAGTGCAGGAAAAGCCATTTATGAGGTAAACTGTATTGCATGCCATAAAGCAGATGGAGGAGGAGGAATAGGCCCTAACTTAACAGATGAATACTGGATCTTGGGAGGAGGCATTAAAAATGTCTTCAATACGATTTCCGAAGGAGGCCGGGATGGTAAAGGAATGGTATCCTGGAAGGCCGACCTGAAACCGGCTGAAATGGCACAAGTTGCCAGTTATTTATTAACGTTTCAAGGAACAACACCGGCAGAACCTAAAGAAGCCGAAGGCGATTTATGGGTAGATCCGGATGCTCCAAAAAGCGAAACTATTGAAGAGATAAAAGAAGAGGTTATAGATTCTACTGCTGCAGAAATTAGCATGAATCAATAAAGTTATAAACATCAATAAAATTGGAAGCACCCGATAACGAACGTTTTAGAGATAGTATTGCTACCATAAACAAAGAAGGGAAAAGAGCATGGTTATTTCCTAAGAAACCTTCGGGAAAATTTTATAAATATCGAAAATATGTAAGCTATGTATTGCTGGCGATCTTGTTTTTGTCACCATTTATAAAGGTCGGGGGAAACCAGTTTTTGATGTTCAATGTACTCGAACGCAGGTTCAATATTTTTGGATTTCCGTTTTGGCCACAGGATTTTCACCTCTTTGTCATAATGATGTTGATCGGTGTGGTCTTTGTCATCTTTTTTACAGTGGCGTTCGGAAGGATCTTTTGCGGGTGGATGTGCCCACAGACCATTTTTATGGAAATGGTCTTTCGAAGAATTGAATATTGGATCGATGGAGACCGAGGAAAGCAGATCAGGCTTGATAAAATGCCCTGGAATGCCGAAAAGATAAGAAAGCGAGTTTTAAAGTGGTCCATCTTTTTTATTATTTCGTTTCTAATTGCAAACGTTTTCCTGGCCTACCTAATAGGTAGTGACAGGCTCATTCAATATATACTTGACGGACCGTTAAATCATGTAAGTACATTAATTTCCTTACTGATCTTTACAGGGGTATTTTACTTTGTATTTGCCTGGTTTAGAGAACAGGTTTGTATTATTGCCTGTCCTTACGGACGACTTCAGGGTGTTCTGCTGGATAATAAGTCCATAGTAGTTGCATACGATCATAAAAGAGGAGAAAAAGAAGCGGGACGGGCAAAGTTCAGAAAGAATGAGGACAGGGCAACAACAGGAAAAGGAGACTGTATTGATTGTTTTCAATGTGTACATGTTTGCCCTACGGGAATAGATATTCGTAATGGAACACAGTTGGAATGTGTAAACTGTACCGCTTGTATCGATGCATGTGATCATATGATGGAATCTGTAAACCTTCCAAAGGGATTGATCCGTTATGCAAGCGAAGACAATATAGAGAAGAAAGCGAAATTTACATTTAGCCCAAGATTAAAAGGATATACGGTCGTCCTGTTTATTTTGACCTCTGTATTTATTGGAATGCTCTTTTTACGAAATGATGTAGAGGCCAGGGTTCTTAGACTACCGGGCCAGTTATATGAGCATAAGGCAGATAATATTATTAGTAATGTATATACATTCAAATTAGTAAATAAGACCACGAAAGCGATAGATAATGTAAACTTCAGGTTATTATCCCATAAAGGGGAGATCAAATTAGTAGCACACGATGACTTCGTTGTACCGGAACAAGGCCTGTCTGAAGGAACATTATTTATTGAAATTAATGCCAGCGGGCTTAGCGGAGATAAAGACAGGGTAGAGATTGGTGTCTATAGTGGAGATAAATTAATAGAAACAACTACAGCAGCTTTTTTAGGGCCTCGTAGTTATAAATAACTAGAGTTATGAAAATAAACTGGGGAACAGGATTGGTTATAGGGATGATACTCTTTATTGGCTTCATTATGTTTTTTGTAATAAAAATGAGTACGAATAAAGACTTTAATCATGATCTGGTAACCGAAGAATATTATAAAAAGGAACTGGCTTACCAGGAAGAAATTGATGCGGAGGAAAATCTTAAAGATTTTTCTGAAAGTATTACCGGGAAAAAGGTAGCAGAAGGATGGCTGCTAAAATTCCCAGAAGAAATTACCCCCTCAAAGGTTAAAGGGACAGTGTTCCTATACAGGCCGTCTAATAAACAGCTGGATTTTGATTTCCCTATTGTCTTATCCGGATCAAATTTGCTCATACCTGACAAAC
>JANQOS010000018.1 GCA_028285705.1 Altibacter sp. | reverse complement strand
ACCTTAACCTCTTTAGCTTCTTTAATGCCGGTAATCAGGTAACCAACGTCGCCTGTTTTTATAACATTTTTAGGTTCTTGCTTTAGTTTGAGCGTTCCTACTTCATCTGCGTAATACGACTTCCCCGTAGCCATAAATTTAATATGCTGCCCTTTTCTTATTTCTCCATTAAGAACCCTAAAATATGTTTCTACACCTCGAAAGGGATTGTATACAGAATCAAAGATCAAGGCCTGTAGCGACTCATCCGGACTGCCTTTTGGCGCGGGAACACGTTCTATAATAGCATTTAGGATATCTTCAATCCCAATTCCGGTTTTTGCACTGGCCGGAATCACTTCTTCAGGCTCACAGCCTAATAGATCGACAATATCATCTGTAACTTCTTCGGGGCTTGCAGAAGGTAGGTCTACCTTATTTAATACAGGAATGATTTCCAAATCATTTTCTAAGGCCAGATATAGGTTGGAGATGGTTTGAGCCTGTATGCTTTGAGCAGCATCCACAACCAGTAGAGCACCTTCACAAGCAGCAATAGAGCGGGAAACTTCGTATGAAAAATCAACATGGCCGGGGGTGTCGATCAAATTTAGAATATAGTTTTCACCTTTGTACGTATATTCCATTTGTATGGCACGGCTCTTAATTGTAATACCACGCTCACGCTCCAGGTCCATATTGTCCAGTAACTGATCTTGCTTCTCACGATTGCTAACAGAACCGGTAGCATCCAACAAGCGGTCTGCAAGGGTGCTTTTCCCATGATCAATATGTGCAATGATGCAAAAATTCCGAATATTCTTCATAACAACTTTCCTCGATACCTTTAAGGCTGCAAATATAACTTAAAAAGGCAGGATTTTTTCAATTAACAGATCTTTAGCTATTAAAAAAATATTTATAGGATATTTCCTATTAAAAAAATTTGTGACATCTTTGTATAGACAGCATTTAATTTAAAAGACTCTATCCCCCAGCAAGACTTCTTTTAAGAACAATAAATAAGTAAACAAATGCCGTCAAGTATAATGCAAACCTTTCGAACGCTAATATTAGTGTTGTTTTTTACAACTCCCCTATTCTCTCAGACTTTTACAGTTTCGGGAAAAGTAGTAGATGGGAATAACGCCCCACTTTCTTTTGTAACCGTTTTATTATTCACTGAGGGTGCTTCCAGTGCTATTACAGGAGCTTCTACAGACGATAAGGGAAACTTCATTTTCAATAATTTAAAAGTAGCCAATTATACATTGACATTTAGTTTTGTTGGGTACCAAACGAAACATAAGGACATTTCTGTTTCCGCAGATCAAAATTTAGGTATAATTGTTTTGGATAGAGTTCCCGAAGTACTTGATGAAACAGTTATAGCTATAAAAAGGCCGACAATTGTCAAAGAATCCGGGAAATTGATCTTTAATGTTGAAAACACATCACTTTCTACAGGCACTACTTTAGAATTACTTACAAAAACGCCGGGCGTACTTGTAATACAAGATCAAATTACCATTAAAGGAACTCCAACAGTAATTTTTATAAATGGTAAAAGAGTGTATTTATCTGCAGCCGAAGTGGTATCTCTTTTAAAGAATGTAGGCGCTTCTGCTATAAAATCTGTTGAGGTTATTACAAATCCTTCGGCAAAATACGATGCCGAAGCAGGCTCTATTTTAAATATAATAACGACCAGGGCCATATCTGTTGGATATAAAGGCTCATTGAGCGGAAGATATGAACAAGCTACCTATCCAAAATATAATTTTGGAACATCACATTTTTATAAGAACAATTGGGTCAACCTTTATGCCGGCTATAGCTTTAGCCCCCGTAAAGAATTTAAAGACCAGCATGATGATATTAGGTTTTTCAATACGGACGGAAGCGTTAAATCTGTTTGGGATACGGACTTTACCAGAACAACCAGATCTTATGTACATCAGGGCAATGTAATAGCAGACTTTACCATCAATAAGAAGAATTCGATTAGTGTTTCATCAAATATATTTGTGTCTCCAAACAAGCAGTTCAATAATACTGTATTTGCGGAAATTTTCAATGGGCAACAACAGTTGGATTCAACTTTTACAACGGTTAGTGATTTGGAAAATGATCAATATAACCTTTCATTTAGCGGAGAATATAAAACGGTAGTTGACCCAAAAGGAACCAGCTTAACTACAACTGTAAACTATATTTTATACGATGACAAACAGGACCAGGGTGTTTCGACAAATTACTTTTTACCTAATGGGGATTTTATACGGAACAACAGCTTTTTAACAGAAGCATTGCAGGAAAGCGATATTATTACAGCAGCTGTTGATATAAGTGTCCCACTTACATCAGCAACTTTTGATGCGGGAACAAAATATTCGAATATTGACACCAGAAGCAGCTTGGATTTTTTTGATACTGAAAACAATACCGTTCAATTCAATACAGCTTTGTCAGATGAGTTCATATATGAAGAATCTATTTACGCGGCCTATTTAAATTTTTCAAAAGAATGGGAAAAATGGGAAATGGCAATAGGGCTCCGGAGTGAGTTTACATCTGTTAATGGAGATTCCCGTTCTTTAGGGGAAGTGAATACCCAGGAATATTTAGATTTTTTCCCTTCACTTTCTGTTCAACATACCATAAATGATAAAAATACACTAGGACTTAGCTATGCAAGGCATATTCAAAGGCCCCGTTATCAAAGCCTAAACCCCTTTAAGTATTTTTTAAACGAAAATAACTTCAATGGCGGAAATCCAAATCTGGTTCCTGCAATTGATGATAAAATTACATTGAGTTATAATTACAAGAGTAAATGGTTTTTTGACCTGTATTACCATCATACGGAAGATGTCCTAAGCTTATTGCGGTTTCAGGACAACGAGAGTTTAATTATGAGAACAGTAGACGCTAATCTAATAGAAGATTTTCAATACAGTCTGGATATTGTTCATGTTTCCTCTCCTACTCCCTGGTGGTATTTGAGCATGTACACCTCAGCATTCTATTTCGAAAATGAGTTCTTTGCGCTGGAAAGTGAAGAAGAAAAGTTTTCAAACGACACTTTTGGATTGTATGCACAGGTCTACAACGGGATCTCATTTACAAAAGACCGAACCTTTTCCGGAGACATTACGGCCGTATACCTTTCGGATTTCATTTACGGCTCATATGATTATGGCAATCAATTTTCACTATCTTTTTCGGTCAGAAAGTCCTTTTGGGATAATACGGCGAGTATTTCAGCAGGGGTTAACGATGTGTTTGATACCTACAATGTACCGGTAACATCAAGATATTACAACCAGGACAATACATATTTTGCCCAACCGGAATCGAGACTGTATCGCGTAAGCTTTAAATACACCTTTGGTAATTCCAGACTGCGGGACAATAACCGCAATAGTAAACCCGAAGAAACCGGACGTTTAGAAAAGAACTAATCTCCGCTTTCTGTTTTTAATACCACAAAGCATTCTAATTTCTTTATTTTTGCAACATAAATGGCAATGATAGGTAATATAGACGTGGGAGAATTCCCGTTACTACTCGCTCCTATGGAAGATGTGAGCGACCCCCCTTTTCGTGCGCTATGCAAAGAACAGGGAGCAGATGTAGTGTATACGGAGTTTATTTCTTCGGAAGGCCTGATACGAGATGCTGCTAAGAGTGTCATGAAATTGGATATCTATCAAAAAGAACGCCCTGTCGGCATTCAAATTTTTGGCGCAGTACTGGATTCTATGTTGCGAAGTATCGAAATTGTGGAAGCCAGTGGCCCGGATATAATAGATATCAATTTTGGTTGCCCGGTAAAAAAAGTTGTTTCTAAAGGGGCCGGGGCCGGGATCCTAAAAGACATAGATCTAATGGTTTCGTTAACTGAAGCAATGGTAAAGCATACCAAACTGCCCGTTACGGTAAAAACCAGATTAGGTTGGGACCATGATTCCATTAAAATTGTTGAGGTTGCCGAAAGATTACAAGATGTAGGCTGTAAAGCAATTTCTATTCATGGACGTACCCGCGCTCAAATGTATAAAGGAGAAGCCAATTGGGTACCCATTGCAGAAGTAAAGAACAACCCCCGAATGCATATACCTGTTTTTGGAAACGGTGATGTTAATACACCCGAAAGAGCTATGGAAATGCGGGATAAATATGGTTTGGACGGAGCTATGATAGGCCGCGCAAGTATTGGTTATCCATGGTTTTTTAAAGAAGTAAAACATTTTTTTAAGACCGGAGAACATTGTGCGCCACCTACTATGCAAGAACGGGTAGAAGCAGCAAAAAGGCATTTGCAAATGGCCATTGACTGGAAGGGGGAAAAATTAGGCGTTTTTGAAACACGGCGCCATTATACAAACTACTTTAAAGGAATTCCAAATTTTAAAGAACATCGAATGAAAATGGTTACCAGTGATGACTCTGCTTCAGTTTTTGAAGCTTTTGACAATGTCCTGGAACTGTTTGGGGACCATCAATTTATTTAATCAAGTAACTTTTCACGTACTCTTCCCGATGCGATTTTTGAAGCCAACAGCCCCAAAAAGGTAATTGTCACAAAAACTACAAGGATATTTATAAATTTCAACTTTACCGGATAAGGCAACGTTGAGGTAATATTTACGAATTCAAATTTCAGCTGAGCAACTACGGCAATAACACCTAATAAGATACCCAGCAAACCTCCAAAAGTGGTTAGCAGGGTTCCCTGAAAGAAAAATATCTTTCGAATATCCTTTAACGTAGCACCCATATTGTACAGGGTTTTTATATTTTTTCGTTTATCAAGGATCATCATGATGATAGAGCCTATTACATTAAATAAGGCAATGATCAACACTAGTGTAAAAATGAGGTAAACGGCAATATTTTCAGTATTCAGCATTTTATACAAAGCGTCGTTTTGCTGAATCCTGTTTTTAATAATGATATCTTCAGAAAAAATAGATGTTATTTTGGGGCGAATATGCTCTTCGGAGTAGTTAGGAAGAAGCTTTAATTCTACCGAAGAGACCTTTGCGCTGTCAAGTTGTAGTAAAGACCTGGCAAAGTCAATATCCGAAAACATGTATTTGCTGTCCAAATCTTCATTGACTTGATATACACCGGCTACTACGGCATTTTCTTTCGTAAAAGCCTGAGAGGGGTCCAAAGCGCTTATTTGCCCGGTACCCGGTTTAGGCACATAGACCTCTAACAGGTCAACATAATCTTGTATTCCCATAGAGAGCTTTGCAGCGGTACCTAAGCCAACCACTACTTCGTTTTGGTTGGGGACCAGCCAATCTCCAAAATAAAGAATACTGTCCAAAGGGTTTACATTTTCGAAATTTTCATCGATCCCTTTTATGTATAGAATATGATTTTTTCCTTTATACTGAAGAAAAACACGCTCTTCAATAACTTTCGAATAAGCTTCAACTCCTTCAATTTCCTTCAGGTTTTTTTCCTGGGCTTCAGAAAAGGTAATGGTTTTTCCACTTTGCGGATAGATCTTCAAGTCGCTGTCAAATACATTGGTAAATTGAAGGCTAAAATCTTTCTGCCCCGAAAACCCCGAAAGAACTATAAATAAGGACATCGCCCCAACCACAACGCCAATAGCCGCAATGATAGTAATGATATTAATGGCATTATTGCTGCTTTTGGAAAACAAATAACGCTTGGCAATGTACAAAGGAAACTTCACCTTAGCTTTTTTTTCGTTTGGGAAGAATATCCGGGTTCTCTATAGGATTTTCAGTGCCTTTAACAGCTTTTTCTATACTTTCTATATATTCTAATGAATCGTCGTTGAAAAACTGTAAATCCGGCATTTTACGAAGCTGGTGCTTTGTAAGTTGCGCTATTTGATGCTTTATCTTTGATTTAAACTCATTTAATTCATTAGTAACATTGACGGCTTTATCTGCCGGAAAAACACTCACATATACCTTTGCAATGGAAAGGTCCACGGTTACTTTCACTTTGGAAACTGAAATAATAATCCCCAGCTGTCCCGAATCCCTAAGCATACTTTGCAATACAGTTGCCAGGTCATTTTGTAATACCCCGGCGATTTTCTTTTGTCGGTTACTTTCTATCATACTGCAAAAGTAACATATTTAAAGGTTTGTTATTTTTTTAAATTGCAATACATTTACATAGATGAATAAAATTGAGCATATAGGCATTGCCGTTAAAAACATTGAAGAAGCCAATAAGGTATACAAAAGTTTGTTAGGGCAGGAGCATTATAAGACGGAAGCAGTTGAAAGTGAAGGTGTTATTACCTCTTTTTTTACTTGTGGAGAAAGCAAGATAGAATTGCTGGAAGGTACAAGCCCGGATAGCCCTATTACCAGGTTTATTGAAAAAAAGGGAGAGGGCATTCACCATATAGCATTTCATGTCGATGATATAAGGACAGAGGTGGAACGCCTAAAAAAAGAAGGATTCCGGGTGCTAAATGAAGTGCCTAAGAGAGGCGCAGATAACAAATGGGTGGTCTTTTTACACCCTAAATCCTCTCATGGCGTATTGGTTGAACTGTGCCAGGAAATAAAATAAGATCAATGATAACTCAATATTAACTTTAAATAGTTTTGCAGTAATTATAAAGTGTTTTACATTTGCAAACTGTTTTTGGTCCCATAGCTCAGCTGGTTAGAGCACCTGACTCATAATCAGGGGGTCCATGGTTCGAGCCCATGTGGGACCACTTTTTTTTATTATATGGAGCACAATTAATTGCAAAAAAAAGAGTTTATAAGTTTTGGATAAATTAGTTTTTTATTTGTTGTTTAAAAAAAATTATTACATTAGCCCCTATATATGCGACCCCAAATCGTAAAATTATTAACCTCGGTACTTTGTATTTTTACGAGTACGATTATGCTTGCACAGCAAAAAAGCGGTGACACAGGCCCACCCCCTCCTTCGACTCCCCCACCAGAATTACCTATAGACGGAGGCGTTATAATTTTACTTACTATTGGATTTATTTACGGATGTTATATAGCCGTTAAAAGATTGCGTGTTAGTTATAAGCTCGACTAATTTTACTTAGATATTTCCCTATTAGATCAAATTCTAAATTTACAATAGACGCTACTTTAAGGCTTTTAAAGTTGGTGTGTTGATATGTATACGGTATTATGGCAACACTAAAAGTGTCTTCTTTTGAATTTACAACCGTTAGGCTTACTCCATTCACAGTAATGGAACCTTTTTCAATCGTTAAGTTCCCTTTGGAAGCATCGTATTGAAAAGTAAAATACCAACTTCCTCCACTTTCTTCAATTTTTTTACAATAACCTACTTGATCAACATGACCCTGTACCAGATGTCCATCCAGGCGATCGCCTAATTTCATGGCTCGCTCCAAATTAACCATATCTCCTTCTTGTAAAGAGCCCAGATTTGTTTTATCGAGAGTTTCTTTAATTGCAGTAACAAAATAGCTTCCATCATTTATATCAACTACGGTTAAGCAGACCCCGTTATGAGAAACACTTTGGTCGATCTTGAGCTCTGAACTTAAATTACTCCTTACTTCAATGGTAATATTTTCTCCTTCTTTCTCCAAAGAGCGAATTTCTCCAATTGCTTCAATAATTCCTGTAAACATTAGTACATTTAGTTACATTTGTAGTGCAAAAGTAATAATAAAATAAAGGGGCAAAACGCAGAATGAATAAACAGAACAAAATTATTGTTGGAATTTCAATAGGAGATTTAAACGGAATAGGGAGCGAGGTCATCTTAAAGACTTTTCAGGACCAACGAATGTTAGAGTTTTGCACTCCGGTTATCTTTGCTTCGGTTAAATTAGTATCATTTTTTAAAAGAAAGTATGAGTTGGATGTTAACCTTCATGGAATTGACAACATTAAAAATGTCCTTCATAAAAAGATAAACGTATTAAACGTTTGGAAAGAACCGGTATCAATTAACTTCGGAAAAGAAGAAAAAGAAATAGGAGCTTATGCAGTAAAATCTTTAAAAGCGGCCGTTTTGGCTTTAAAGGAAAATAAAATTGATGTATTGGTAACTGCGCCAATAAACAAATCTAACGTACAGTCCGAAAGCTTTAACTTTCCCGGCCATACAGACTACCTGGCGGAAGAGTTGAAAGGTGAAAGCCTAATGCTGATGATCTCGGAAGGGCTTCGGGTGGGCCTACTTACGGACCACGTAGCAGTAAAGGATATTACAAAACAGATCACCAAAGAAACCATTGAAAAAAAGATAAATACAATACACCACAGCTTGATTCAGGACTTTGGAATTGAAAAGCCAAAAATAGCAGTTTTGGGAATTAATCCGCATATTGGAGACAATGGTTTGATAGGAGATGAAGACGATAAAATACTTATCCCAACACTGGACGACCTTCGTAAGAACGGAAAAATGGTGTTTGGCCCCTACGCGGCGGATAGCTTTTTTGGTTCGGGAAATTATAAGAACTTTGATGCAATTGTTGCTTCTTACCATGATCAGGGACTTATACCGTTTAAAACCCTGGCTTTTGGGTCTGGAGTAAACTATACCGCCGGACTTAACAAGATTAGAACTTCACCGGACCACGGAACGGCATTTGATGTTGCCGGAAAGAATACAGCAAATCCCGAATCTTTTAAAGAAGCCGTTTTTAACGCGATTAGTATATTTAAAAAGAGAAAAGAATTCCACGAAATTTCTAAGAATCCACTTCAAACCAACAGAAGAAAAGTGCTCTCAAAAAAGAAACAATAAAATAATTTGCTATTGAAATAATTTTTTATCTTTGCACCCGCCTTATTGCTAAGGAGGAAGGGTTAAACAGGTGTGATTATGAAGGAACTGAAAGAATTTACCATCCCGTTTGTGGGATTGAAGTTGGGAGAACATCGGTTTGATTTTAACATCGGAGCATCGTTCTTTGAGCATTTTGAGTATGACGAATTTAATGGAGCAAGCATTAAACTCGATGTATTGTTGATTAAAAAAACAACACTTCTCGAATTTACACTTTCTTTTGAAGGTTTTGTAAATGTAAACTGTGATATAACCAATGAGCCTTATGATCAGGACATAACTGGGGATTATCATTTTGTAGTAAAGTTTGGAGAAGAGTTTAACGATGAAAATGAAGAATTGTTAATATTACCTCATGGAAGTTATGAAGTCAATATTCAACAGTATGTTTACGAATCGATTGTACTGGCAATGCCTGCAAAAAGAATTCATCCCGGAGTTGAAGATGGAACTTTAAAAAGCGATATACTCACAAAACTTGAAGAATTAAGCCCTAAGCATAAAGAAAATAACAAATCACCAGATGATGGTGATACAACAGACCCGCGATGGGACTCATTAAAAAAACTATTAACGGATAAATAATATAGAGTAATGGCACATCCTAAAAGAAAAATCTCGAAAACCAGAAGAGATAAAAGAAGAACACATTACAAAGCTACTGCCCCTCAAATTGCTACAGACCCAACTACGGGAGAGGCACATTTGTATCACAGAGCGCATTGGCATGAAGGTAAATTATACTACAGAGGCCAGGTGGTGATTGATGCAACCGAAGAAGTAGAAGCATAAGACCTTTTTTATACAAAATCAAGACTCTCACAACATTGTGAGAGTTTTTTTGTTTTTTAGGACTTAAAAATCAAAAACAACCCAATTTTAAATCGTTTTTGATTAAATTTTAGTAATTTTCACTCATTTTTAAAGGATTTTTACCTTTTTTTGCGAATCTAATTCAAATTTATGAGTACAATCACAGCAGCAATTACAGCTGTAGGGGGCTATGTACCGGAGTACGTTCTCACCAACCAGATTTTGGAGACCATGGTGGATACTAATGACGAATGGATCACAACTCGTACAGGGATTAAAGAACGTAGGATTTTAAAAGACAAAGATAAGGGAACCTCTTATCTTGCTATACAAGCAGCAAAAGACCTGCTCAAAAAAAGCAATCCAGACCCAAAATATATAGATATGGTGATCATGGCACCTGCCACACCAGATATGCCGGTAGCAGTTACAGGTGTTTACGTAGCCACAGAAATAGGCGCCGTAAACGCTTTTTCTTATGATCTAATCGCTGCCTGTTCCAGCTTTCTCTTTGGAATGTCTACGGCGGCGAGATATATTGAATCCGGACGTTATAAAAAAATACTTTTAATAGGAGCAGATAAAATGTCCTCTATTATTGATTATGAGGACAGGGCCACCTGTATTATATTTGGTGATGGTGGAGGAGCGGTACTTTTTGAACCTAATACCGAAGGCTTAGGAGTACAAGATGAGATTTTACGAACAGACGGAATAGGAAGGCCCCATCTTAAAATAGATGCCGGAGGGTCTATTCTTCCGGCCTCTGCAGAGACCGTTGCCAATAAACAACACTATGTGTTTCAAGATGGAAAAACCGTTTTTAAATTTGCTGTTTCCAATATGGCAGATGTAAGCGAAAAGATAATGCAGCGCAATAACCTATCAGGTGAAGATGTGCAATGGCTGGTTCCGCACCAAGCCAATAAACGTATTATTGATGCTACTGCAAACCGAATGAAACTACCACAGGAGAAGGTGATGATGAATATTCATAAATACGGTAATACAACCTCTGCAACATTACCACTTTGCCTTCGGGATTACGAAAAACAACTAAAAAAAGGTGATAATCTGGTATTTGCCTCTTTTGGAGGAGGATTTACCTGGGGTGCCTTATACGTGAAATGGGCGTATGATTCATAAATGATTAACTAAACGAAACCAAAACACAGATACTATGGATTTAAAAGATATTCAGAATTTAATAAAATTTGTGGCAAAATCTGGAGCAAGCGAAGTAAAGCTGGAAACAGATGACGTTAAGATTACAATAAGAACAGGAAGCGACAGCAAAGGGGAAACTACATACATTCAACAAATGCCAACAATGGCACCTGCTCAACCTCAAGTTATAGCACAACCTCAAAGTGAAACGACTGCTCCTGCAGCTCCTGAAACTCCAGCTGCTCCGGCTGATGATAATTCAAAATACGTAACAATTAAATCACCAATTATTGGTACGTTCTATAGAAAGCCCGCACCGGACAAGCCTATGTTCGTTGAGGTGGGAAGCACCATTAACACAGGGGATGTACTTTGTGTCATTGAAGCAATGAAGCTTTTCAACGAAATTGAAAGTGAAGTCTCAGGAAAAATTGTAAAAATCCTTGTGGACGATGCTTCACCGGTAGAATTTGACCAACCTTTATTCTTGGTGGACCCGTCTTAATATTAATTCCAAATTTCAAAAAATAAATTCCATTTATTGGAAAACATTTATTGAATGCTGAAAATATTGAAAAACATATGTTTAAAAAGATATTAATAGCCAATAGAGGAGAAATTGCATTACGAATAATTCGTACGTGTAAAGAAATGGGAATTAAAACCGTAGCTGTCTATTCTAAAGCAGATGAAGAAAGTTTACATGTTCGATTTGCAGATGAAGCAGTATGCATTGGCCCGCCTCCAAGTAGTGAAAGCTACCTTAAAATTTCAAGTATTATCGCCGCTGCAGAAATTACTAATGCAGATGCTATTCATCCGGGATACGGGTTTTTAGCTGAAAATGCCAGATTTTCAAAAATCTGTGAAGAACACAATATCAAATTTATAGGGGCTTCTCCCGAGATGATCGACAGAATGGGAGACAAAGCTTCTGCAAAAGCTACTATGGTTGAAGCAGGAGTTCCTTGTGTTCCCGGAAGTGAAGGTGTAATACCCGATTTTGAAACCTGCAAAAAGCTGGCAAAAGAGACCGGATATCCTGTTATGTTAAAAGCAAGTGCCGGTGGTGGTGGAAAAGGAATGCGAGCTGTATGGAAAGAAGAAGAACTTCAAGAAGCATGGGAATCTGCCAGGCAAGAGAGTAAGGCCGCATTTGGGAATGATGATATGTACATGGAGAAATTAATTGAAGAACCACGTCACATAGAGATCCAAATTGTGGGAGATAACACAGGAAGAGCATGTCACTTGAGTGAGAGGGATTGTTCTATCCAGCGTCGTCATCAAAAATTAACAGAGGAAACTCCCAGCCCGTTCATGACCAAGAAATTGAGAAATGATATGGGAATGGCGGCTGTAAAAGCAGCAGAATATATTAAATATGAAGGTGCGGGTACCGTAGAGTTTTTGGTAGACAAACACCGTAACTTCTACTTTATGGAAATGAATACACGTATTCAGGTGGAGCACCCTATTACGGAGCAGGTCATAGATTTTGATTTGATCCGTGAGCAGATCCTGGTGGCTGCAGGTGTTCCAATTTCCGGAAAACACTATTCTCCAAACCTTCATTCTATTGAATGTCGAATCAATGCGGAAGACCCTTATAACGATTTTCGCCCCTCTCCGGGGAAGATAACCGTATTACACGCACCGGGAGGACACGGGGTTCGTTTGGACACACATGTTTATGCAGGGTATATAATTCCGCCAAACTATGACTCTATGATCGCTAAGCTCATCACTACGGCACAAACACGGGATGAAGCCATCAATAAAATGAAGCGGGCATTGGATGAGTTTGTAATAGAAGGGGTAAAAACAACCATCCCTTTTCACAGGCAGTTGATGGATCACCCGGATTATGTTGCAGGAAATTATACGACTGCATTTATGAATTCTTTTGAAATGAATCCTCCGGAGGAAGAATAAGCTCCTAACATAAACAATTATAAAGCATCGAATTTCAAAGTTATTTCTCCTGAAATTCGATGCTTTTTTGTGAAATGAACTTGCTGGTATACGATGTATTGACAATTTCCCAAAAACAGCGTATTTTCTTCAAAAAACGACGATTTTCTATAAAAATCCATCATTTTGAGACCAAAAACGGTTAAAATATACCTATTTTCGGCTATTTTTAAAATAGCGCTTCAGCGATAGAAATAATAATTGCCTTATTATAAAAGACCAAAAAATGATCATTTTAGTGTAAAAATGACTCAAAATTGAACCATTTTGATCGAAAATGAGTCATTTTCGACTAAAAAAAGAGTTTTTAAGGAATTTCGACAAAAATAAACAAAACCAACCTTAGGAAATTTTCTGCTAACAACAATTTTGTATAGCCAATCGTTTGAAATAGAACACATATAGAACATTAGCTTGGCTACTATTATTGGTCTTTCTATTCAACAACTAACAAATTTAGTAATCGCATGAAACGACTGTTTCGGTTTCTCTTAAAATCCTTTCTTTGGTTTATGGTGTTGAGCGTCCTTTGGGTACTTCTCTACAAGTTTGTAAATGTATCCTACACACCTTTAATGGCGATTCGTTCTTTCCATGCAGAAAATAACTTCGAAACCAAACACGAATGGCAGCCTATAGACAAGATCTCAGTTAATTTACAACTGGCGGTTATTTGCGCAGAGGACCAAAATTTTACAAAACACAATGGATTTGATATAAAATCGATCAAAAAAGCCTACAAAAACAATAAAAACGGCAAAAAATTGAGAGGAGGAAGTACTATTTCGCAGCAAACAGCTAAAAATGTT
>JANQOS010000175.1 GCA_028285705.1 Altibacter sp. | reverse complement strand
CTTTTGATAATGTTATTTCAGTTTCTGCTGTGGGTAGTGGTAATGATTTAGACTGTAATTATATTAGTAATGACGCGACAGGTGCTTACATACCGAATGTAAAGAATTATTTGACTGGAAGGACCAGGCTTAATGCAAATTATGATTGCAACCAGCCCTTAGAAAATCAAGTCTATCTTGATACGGGAAGAACGCCAACACTTAATGAAAAAGTTGACATTGTCGCTCCGGGTTCTGGGCATTTTAGACATTATCAATATGCAAATAATAATGTAATTGAATATATACCCGATACAGATTTATGGACATCTCCGACCGCTCCTTTAGTTACGGGAACAATTGGCCTCATGGTAGATCTAAACGATTGCCTCTCTTTTAATGAAGTAGAATCAATATTGAAGATTACATCTACCTATATTGATGATATTCCTGCAAATCAAGTTGCAACGGGATACTATGGATCCGGGACATTACATACAGGAAGGGCAGTTCAATTAACAGATGCCTTAATGAATGAATATGGCAGTGTTGCCTATCTGGAAGATCAAAAATTTTCCCGCTGGGATTTTGTGTTCAATGGAGTTTCGGAGAATATTGTGATGCGTAACCAGGAATTTAGAGGCACTTCAACAGTCACTGTTACCGCTAAAAATGTCATTACTCTGGAAGAAGGCACATTACTTGAACCGGGAAGTAGTTTTACAAACCCACCTATGGACGGATTTGCACTTTTTGAAATAGACCCTTCACTCGTAATTTCTTGTCCGCCTACAACATTGAGGCAAAACAGAAATCCTGATAAAGACACCGAAGTAGGCCTGGCAGAACAACTTTTTGTTATCTACCCAACAATAGTAGAATCTGAAACATCTATTACAAAGGTGGAAAGAACAGGTGATAGAATAGAAGAGGTAAAAGTGTATAATATGTTAGGTATAGAAGTGTATGGTTTTGAGAATTTGAACCATTACCATTTTACCCTTGATCTATCGCAACTTAGTACGGGAATCTATATTGTGAAAGGACTCAGTGCAGATAACAAAGTTCTTTTTACCAATAAAATAATTAAGAAATAGCATTATTTTAATTGACCATGAGTAAAATAGGGGCTACGGCCCCTATTCTCATGTAGAGACATAAAATCTAAATATACTTATACCAAAAATCTAGCGTTATTAACAAAGTTGGAAGCACGAAGTGTGAAGCCCTGAGAGAATATAAATACAAAACCGGCACCGATGAACCAGGCTGCTATAATTGTTTATTTAAATGTTAAAAACTTCAGACTTCAATCTTCAGTCTTTGAGCTTAAGATGTATCTTTATACTAGCAATAAAACGTGATAAAAATGTTTAAAAACCTCGTAGCTTTTACCCTTTTCCTACTTATTTCTTTTTCCTCGATTTCGCAACAAACGGCAGTTTTTACAAACGATCTTGTTGATTATAACAAAGCTTTGGAACTATATAACAATAATCAGTTTCTGGCAGCCCAAAGCCTGTTCGCTTCGGTAAAGAACGATGTAAAAGATGAAACCATAAAAGGTGATTGTGCATACTATATTGCAAACTGTGCAGTACGCCTTAATCAACAGGATGCAGATGCTTTGGTTGAAGAGTTTGTCAACGAATATCCAACAAGTATCAAGCGGAATGATGCCTATGTGAATGTGGCAAATTACTATTTTGAGAACGGGAAATATTCTCATGCACGTAAATGGTATGATAAAGTAGATGAAGGAAGTATTCCACGTGGCGAAAGGGACCGGTTCAACTTCAATAACGGTTATGCGTATTTTAAGAATAAGCGCTATAACGAAGCAAAAAAATACTTTAACAGAGTTAGCACGTCCCAAAAGTATGGCTCTCAGGCAAAGTATTATTTGGGTTTTATTGCATATGAAGGAGATGATTACGAAGAGGCCAACGAACTTTTTGAAGAAGTAAAAGATGAAGAACGCTATGCAGAAGGGTTGTCCTACTACCAGGCAGATATGAACTTTAAGCTTGGAAATTTTCAAAAGGCGATCGATATGGGTAAAGAGCAGTACGATAGCTCCAGCCCAAAAGAGAAAAGCGAACTTTCGAAGATCATTGGCGAAAGTTATTTTAACCTTGGAAAATATGCAGAAGCCATTCCGTATCTAAAAGATTACAAAGGGAAGCGCGGTAAATGGAACAATACAGATTACTACCTTTTGGGCTATGCCTACTACAAGCAGGGTGAGTATCAAAATGCCATCAATGAATTCAATAAAATTATAGACGGAAGGAATGCGGTAGCCCAAAACGCATATTACCATTTGGCAGAATCGTATTTGAAACTGGACCAAAAGCAACAAGCTTTAAATGCGTTTAAAAATGCTTCGGAAATGGATTTCTCTGCAGAAATACAAGAAGATGCCTGGCTAAATTATGCAAAGCTCAGTTACGAGATCGGGAATAGCTACAAAAGTACACCACAGGTGATCCTTTCTTTTATAGAAACCTATCCCAAAAACCAAAACAATGACGAGTTAAAGGATCTGTTGATCGATTCGTACATCACTTCAAAGAATTATAAAGCAGCTATCGAATTGCTGGAAAATAACAAGTCCTTTGAAAACAAACTGGCCTATCAAAAAGTAGCTTTTTACCGTGGTGTCGAATTATATAATGAAGGGAAATACAGTGATGCCATCAATTATTTTGATAAGTCTTTAAAAGAACCACGCGATAAGACATTTACTGCCAGAGCCACCTATTGGAAAGCAGAAAGTGACTACCAGCTTTCAAACTTTGATGAGGCATTGATAGGGTACAAGCAATTTTTGCAATTACCGGGTGCTTCGGGAACACCAGAAATGGAAAATAGCAAATACAATCTGGCCTATAACTACTTCAAACTAAAAAATTATTCCGAAGCCATTAATAATTTCAAATTGTACGTGGAATCCTCTTCGGCAGACGGAGCCCGAAAAAAAGATGCTTTTTTAAGACTGGGAGATAGTTATTTTGTAAGCAGTCAATACTGGCCGGCAATGGAAAATTATAATGCCGCCATTGAATTGGGAACACCGGATGAAGACTATGCGGCATTCCAAAAAGCGATCAGCTATGGTTTTGTAAACCGTACACAAAACAAGATAGACGAGTTAAATGCATTTGCAGGAAAATATCCAAGATCTGTATATCGTGATGATGCATTGTATGAGTTGGGAAATACTTATGTGGCACAAGACAGGACAAATGATGCTATTACCACCTATGATAAATTGATCAGGCAACTTCCCAATAGCAGTTATATTTCGCGGACACTTCTAAAGAAAGCATTGATCTATGACAATACCGGAAAAAGTAGCGAAGCATTAAATATTTTCAGAAGAGTTGCAAACGATTTCCCTTCTACACCGGAAGCATTGCAGGCAGTGGCTTCGGCAAAGATCATTTACATTGACCAGGGAAGAGTGGACGAATATGCCAACTGGGTAAATACATTGGATTTTGTTGAGGTAGAAGATGCAGAATTAGACGATGCTACATATCAGGCCGCGGAACAACCCTACCTGGAAAATAAACCGAAACAGGCCATCTCACGTTTTGAAGATTACTTAAAACAATTTCCAAGCGGGCAACATGCATTACAAGCTCATTTTTATCTCGGGCAATTATATTTTGCCGAAAATGCTTCGGAAAAAGCCATTTCGCATTATGCTTTTGTAGTAGATAAGGAACGTAGCGAATTTACAGAGCAGGCTTTGGCACGTATTTCAGAATTGCATTTAGCCGATAAAGACTACCAAAATGCATTAAAGTACTTAAAGCGTTTGGAAACTGAAGCTGATTTTCCACAGAATATCATCTTCGCCCAAACCAACAGTATGAAGGCAAGTTATGAGTTAAAAGAATATGCAGAAGCTGTTACCTATGCAGAGAAGGTGCTCCAAAATTCAAAAATTGACAACGCCATAAAAAGTGATGCGCAGATCATCATTGCTCGTTCAGCTATAAAGACAGGAGATGAGGTAAAAGCAAAAACAGCGTATGCAGAAGTTGCAAAAATAGCCACCGGACAATTGGCTGCGGAGGCACTGTATTATGATGCTTATTTTAAGAATAAGGAAGGAGATCACGAAGCTTCAAATGCTTCGGTACAAAAACTGGCAAAAGATTTTAGCGGTTACAAATATTATGGAGCTAAAGGCTTGGTATTGATGGCCAGGAATTTCTATGCATTGGAAGATGCTTATCAGGCCACCTATATTTTGGAAAGTGTGATCAAGAATTTCACAGAATACCCGGATGTAGTTGATGAGGCCAAAGCCGAATTAGCAGTGATCAAATCAGCAGAATCTAAAACAAACTCATCTGTGGAAACAGATGGAAATTAAGCCCATTTCAATAATAACATACCTAAACATATGTCATACAAACGTATTGCTTCACTTACTATTTTAGTATTTGTTTTATTCACGGTTACAAGCTTCGCTCAGGATGAAGACGACCTGGGGACAGAAGTTGTAAATATTGTAAAACCTTATACTCCTACTATTTCCGATGCTTTTAAGGTAAAGGAGACCCCTGTATTAAATGATTCGGTAACAACTCAGAAAAAAGAAGTGTTGTACTCTATTTTTTCGGTTCCGGTGGCTTCTACATTTACACCGGCAAAAGGAAAGGCTGCCACTGTCGAAAAGGCAAAACCTATAAAACTGTATGATAATTATGCAACATTGGGCTTTGGAAATTATACAAGTATTCTGGGAGAATTGTACAGCAATTTTGAAATAAGCCGTACGGATAATGCTGGATTCTTTTTTAGACACAACTCATCACAGGGAGGAATTGACGGCATTCGCCTGGAAGATAAGTATTACGATACCAGCTTAGACGGTAATTATACAAGCAGACAACGTGATATCTCTTACAGATTGGATGCTGGGATCAAACATCAATTGTTCAATTGGTATGGATTGCCTGAAAGTTTTGCGAATGCTTCAGATGAATTTATTGCAGGGATCGATGCGCAACAGACCTATTTTAGCGGTAATGTTGGTGGAAGCCTGGCATTGGATGATTCCTTTTTTGAAGAAATTGCAGCTAACATCCGGTATTTGGGCGATGCATATTCTTCTTCGGAATTCAATATCACTGCGCAACCGGAATTCTCGTTTCCGGTAACCGATTTTACATTAAAAGTAGATGGAGATGTGGATTACCTTACCGGAAGTTTCGATAGAAATTATTTCGCCGAGATGCCTATAAATTATAGTTTTTTAAATGTAGGCGTGGCCCCTTCGTTGGTTTATGTAAATAACGACCTCACACTGTCACTGGGAGTTGCAGCTTATGCGAGTATGGATATGGAAAACAGTGAGAGTGACATATCTATTTATCCGCGTGTTAATGTATCGTATCGTCTGGTAGATGAATTATTGATCGTCTACGGAGGTGCGGATGGCGGAGTAAACCAAAATTCCTATTTCGGTTTCAAAGAAGAGAATCCCTTTGTCTCACCAACACTTTACATAATGCCTTCCAACAATTTATACGATGCTTTTGGAGGATTAAAAGGAAAGCTTTCCAACTCGGTGGGATATAATATTAGGGGTTCTTACGGAAAAACGGAAAACAAAGCGTTGTTTCAGATAAACCCTTTGAATGATGTTGCACCAACAGAGGACTATCAACATGGAAACTCATTTCAGGTAGTCTATGACGACATCAATACATTATCCATATTCGGAGAATTGAAAGTTGAGGTTTCAGATAAATTTTCATTGGGGATCAACGGAGAGTATTTTAGTTATGATACAGCGAATCAGGCACAAGCCTGGAATCTTCCGGACCTAAAAGCAACCGTATTTTCAAATTTCGATATTACCGAACAACTATACGGAGGAGTGTCATTATTTTATGTGGGAGAACGCAAAGATCAAGTTGTTGCTTTTAGCCCTGTCACAGATCCTTTTCCTACAGAGGTCACTTTGGATGGGTATATAGACGCCAATGTGCATTTGGGCTATAAGGTAAACGACCGATTGTCTGTCTTTGCCAAAGGAAGTAATTTATTGAGTGATGATTATCAAAAATGGTATAATTATCCCGTATTGGGTATTCAAGGATTACTGGGAGCTACCTATAAGTTTGATTGGTAAAATATATCAAAATGATTCGATTGCCACCCACATTTGGAATTCTTCTTTTTGTGGGTTTGTTTTTTATAGCAGCTTCTATGTATCCCGGAGGCTCTCAATTCAACCCAAATTCCACAGGTTTTAGCTGGGCAGATAATTACTGGTGTAATTTATTATATGAAGAAGCCATCAATGGAGAAACTAATCCGGCAAGGCCCTTTGCAATAGTGGGCATGGGATTTCTATGCGGAAGCCTGGCATTGTTCTTTTATATGTTTCCTAAGTATTATCCTTTGAATAAGATTTGGGATCGTATCATACAGATCAGCGGTGTTTTATCAATGCTGTTAGCAGCGTCCATTTCAACTGAGCACCATGATATTATGACTACATTGTCAAGCCTTTCCGGCCTATGTACTCTTGTGGGAATTTTGATGAGCCTATATAAAAACAAGCTCAGGGGATTTATGTATACTGCGTTTTTCTGTATTATTTTACTGGGTGTGAATAATTATATCTATTATTCTGAAAATTATCTGTATTACCTGCCAATAATTCAAAAGATAACATTTGCGGTGATATTGCTATGGGTAATAGCACTAAATTTTAGTTTTTTAAAACGAGCTCCACTTCCTAAGAATTAATTTTTCTTTTTTTTACTTTTACTGAAACCATTCCAAATGAAACAGCTATTCCTTTTCTTTTCTATCTTATTGATTTCTTGTGCACCGGATAAGACCCCTGCAGACCTATTGGTAAAGAACGCAAATATTTATACGGTCAATGCTTCTTTTGACACCGCACAAGCTTTTGTGGTAAAAGATGGAAAGATCCTGGAAATAGGTAAAAAACCCGAACTAGAGTTAAAATATAAGATTGCCGAAACCTATGATGCGAAGGGAGCAACCATTGTCCCCGGGTTAATAGATGCACATGCACATTTATTTAATTTGGGAAAAAAATTACAAAATGTAGACCTGGTAGACACTAAAAGCTTTGATGAGGTTTTGGAGCGTGTTGTTGACTTTCAGAAAGAAAAGAACACAGATTATATCATTGGGCGAGGCTGGGACCAGAATGATTGGGTATTCAAAGAATTTCCAAACAACTCAAAATTAGATTCTTTGTTCCCCGATACTCCGGTCGCATTGACCCGTATAGACGGTCACGCCATGCTAGTGAATTCTAGAGCTTTGGAATTGGCTGGAATTACTTCAGAAACAAAAATGGCAGGAGGTGAAGTGATACTTGAAGATGGAAAATTAACGGGCATTTTAATTGACAGCCCCATGACCTTGGTGCGAAATACATTCCCGGAAATGACCTCTGAATACATTGCCCAAGCTTTAAAGGATGCTGAAAGAATATGCCTGGAATTAGGGCTGACAACTGTGAACGAAGCAGGTTTGAACAGACAGGTCATTGAAGCTATTGACAGTCTGCAAAGCGCAGGAGAGATGTCATTACGGGTCTACGCTATGGTGAGTAATACGGAAAAGGACCTGACTCATTTTTTAAATAAAGGCATTGTAAAGACAGACCGTTTGAACGTACGATCTGTAAAAGTATACGGTGATGGTGCTTTGGGTTCGCGTGGTGCTGCTATGCGGGAGCCGTATAGTGATAAACCGGAACATTTTGGCGCTATGATAACCCCTATGGAAGAAATGAGATCTCTGGCCAAAAGAATTGCTGCTGCGGGGTATCAAAT
>JANQOS010000162.1 GCA_028285705.1 Altibacter sp. | reverse complement strand
AGCGGTCTGGACGAGACTCGAACTCGCGACCCCCTGCGTGACAGGCAGGTATTCTAACCAACTGAACTACCAGACCGTTGCTTAAGCATATTGCTTGTTAGCGAGGGCAAATATACACCTCCTATTTATTTTGGCAAACAAAAAATGAAAAAAATAAGTAGAATATGTATAACTTCAATCTTCTCACTTCAAGCATCCCGCTTAATCTAACCAAACTTTTGTCGCTCCACCAAATAGGTTGTCAAAATCTTATTGAAACGTTCATTAATATCGGTTGGAACATACTTAATACGATACTGCCCACACTTTAATTTCAAATCGTTAAAATACTGCTGTACCGCTTTTTCATAAGACTCCTTTATATTATCCGCATACAGGTTTACATGCTCTCCGGTCTCAACATCCACAAAGCGTTTTGGTCGGTTGTTGAAGTCAAAGGTAATTTCCTTTTCTTTATCGTAGGTGTGAAATAAAACAACCTCATGTTTATTATACTTCAAATGCTGTAATGCCTGAAATAATTTCTCTTCTTCCGCATCACTCTGAAACATATCCGTAAACAAAAAAACCAGCGATCGGCGCTTTAATTTTTCAGCGATCAAATGCAAATGAGTATAGGTTTTGGTCTTTATTTGTTCTCTTGATCGTAATATTGCATTATTAAGATGAGATAATAGCATCTGGTGGTGCCTTTCACTCCCTTTTTCCGAAGCATAGAACTCATATACATCACTGTAAATACTTAGGCCCACAGCATCCCTTTGCCGTTTTAAGAGATTCATGATAGCAGCACTCGCCAATACCGAAAATCCAATTTTGTTCAGAGAATTAATGCTTAGCTGCTTCAACTTTGGATAATGCATGGAGCTACTATTGTCTAGGATCAAATGGCATCGCAGATTGGTCTCTTCTTCATATCGCTTGGTATACAGTTTATCGGTTTTAGCATAGAGCTTCCAATCAATATGCTTGGTACTTTCACCACTGTTGTAGATCTTATGTTCTGCGAACTCCGCAGAGAAACCATGAAACGGACTCTTATGCAGCCCCGAAATAAAACCCTCCACTACCTGTGTAGCCAGCAATTCCAGGTTTTTAAACCCCGTAATTTCGTTTATTTCTTTTTCAATATTCACAACTTCAATTTATTCAAATACCCAACTTCTTACAACTAACTCCCTACTCCTGCCATCAAGCTTCCATCACCCTGCTTCAATCTCTTAGCTCCCAACAACACCTAGCTTCAAACTTTAACGTATCACCTCATCAACAATTCCATACGCTACAGACTCTTCATCTCCCATCCAGTGGTCACGATTAAAGTCCTTCATAACCTTCTCAAACTTCTGGCCACAATTCTCTGCCAGGATCCTTGCACTTATTTCTTTGGTCTTTAAGATCTCCTGGGCAGTAATCTCAATATCACTTGCCTGCCCTCGTGCACCGCCACTAGGTTGGTGTATCATCACACGTGCATGGGGCTGTATAAATCTTCTACCTTTTTCTCCGGCCGAAAGCAAGATACTTCCCATAGATGCGGCCAGTCCTGTGCAAATGGTAGACACAGGGCTTTTAATACTCTTAATGGTATCGTACATAGAAAAACCACTGGTAACATAACCTCCCGGGCTATTGATATACAGTTTTATCTCATCATTGTTCAACGAATCCAGGTATAACAGACGGTCCACAACATGTTTAGCCGTCTTATCATCAACCATACCCCATAAAAAGACTTTCCGTTCCTTAAGCAGTTGATTGTCTATTTGGTCCTGAACCTTATTTAATTTTTCCATAGAACTCTCTCTGTTTTAATCTTTCTGAAAAATAAAAAAGGCTTAGCATACTGCCAAGCCTTTTCCAAGTTAATTTCTGTTTCAATTTATAAAAGTGAATCGATTGCTTCCGCATATACATTTTTAGGAGCAACACCCACTTGACGCCCTACCAATTCTCCATTATTGAATACCAAAACGGTAGGAATGTTACGCACTCCATACTTTGCAGCAAACTCCTGGTTTGCATCTACATCTACTTTCCCTACAACGGCTTTGCCATCATATTCTTCACTTATTTGATCAATAATTGGTCCAACCATTCTACATGGCCCACACCAGGCAGCCCAAAAATCTACTACTACCGGTTTGTCACTTTTTAATACTGTTTCTTCAAAAGTCGCGTCTGTTATTTCTAAAGCCATTTTTATTTAATTTTTAAATGTTATGCAAAAATAGTCAAAAATTCTGCCAATCCTTACACCCAAAACATTAGTTTCGGTGATAAGTATATTAGTTTTAATTATAATACGGCGGGCTCCGCCTGTGGCGGACCGGGCTTTTCGCGCTACACGGTAGCTTGCTGCAATCCCTGCCCGAAGATCAATTCAATTTATATTGTACCTGCTCCCGTTCCAGTTCATCTAATAATTCCTGCGAAATATTAACTTTCTGCTTGCGGCTTGGCATGTTCAATTTTACTTTCTCCTCCATTTCATAGATCACAAACTGAAGTTGCTTATCTCCCT
This sequence comes from Altibacter sp., assembly GCA_028285705.1. Classification (GTDB taxonomy): domain Bacteria; phylum Bacteroidota; class Bacteroidia; order Flavobacteriales; family Flavobacteriaceae; genus JANQOS01. The sequence goes on along the minus strand of JANQOS010000162.1, from coordinate 13,434 downwards.
TATGCATTTTAAACAGGTCTTTCAATTTCTTAATGCGGTCCTCGGCCAATTCTTCAATGGGCATCTGGATGGTGAGCTTTCGGGCCTGGCTGTCCATCACATCATGTAACAACTGCATACTGTTGTACTGTAACCTGGGGTCTCCTTTTTTCCCGGTATCCCTATTTACCCAGCCTTCTTTTACAAAAACCCGCGCATATAAAAACGAATTTGGAACCAGAAAATGACGAAACTTTAAATATTCTTCCCCAAAGATCTTAAACTCGAAGCTATCATCGTAATCTTCTACCGTAAAGATCGCCCATCCCTTTCCTGCTTTAGACTCCCGGTGTTGCACATCACTTACAATACCTCCAAAACACAACTCTCTGTTCACAAATTTTTCCAATTCATTGAAATCTGAAACCTTACAATTGGTAAAACTTTTCATTTCGGTTTTAAAGTCATCCAATGGATGCCCCGAAATATAAATTCCCACTACTTCTTTTTCCAGTTTCAGTTTTTTCATAGTGCCCCATTCTTCACAGGGAGGAACTTCCGGTTCCGGAATTTGTACTTCACTGGCATCTCCAAACAAACTTACCTGTGATGAATTTTGTGTTTCCTGATATTTAGCAGCGTAACGTAATACCTTTTCAATAAACATCACTCCGTCGCCATCATCGTGTAAATACTGTGCACGGTGGGTGTCAAAACTATCAAACCCTCCGGCAAGCGCCAGATTTTCAAAGGCCTTTTTATTGGCAGAACGAAGGTCAATGCGCTTAGCAAGGTCAAAAACAGATTTGTATTTTCCTTCTTTCCGTTCTTCAACTATCGTTGCTACAGCGTTTCCTCCAACACCTTTAATGGCCCCCATTCCAAAGCGTACGGCACCACGGTCGTTTACCGTAAACTTGTAGAAAGATTCATTTACATCCGGCCCTAATACTTCCAGTCCCATCCGCTTACATTCTTCCATAAAGAAGGTCACCTGCTTAATATCGTTCATATTATTAGAAAGTACCGCAGCCATATATTCGGCAGGATAATGTGCTTTTAAGTAAGCGGTTTGATAAGCGATCCACGCATAACAGGTAGAGTGGGATTTATTAAATGCGTAACTGGCAAAGGCCTCCCAGTCTTTCCATATTTTCTCCAGTTTTTCGGGATCATGGCCCTTTGTTGCAGCTTGCTCAACAAACTTAGGTTTCATTTTATCGAGAACTGCTTTTTGCTTTTTCCCCATTGCTTTCCGAAGTACATCTGCTTCACCTTTGGTGAAATCTGCCAGCTTCTGTGAGAGTAGCATTACCTGCTCCTGGTAAACAGTGATCCCATAGGTTTCTTTAAGATATTCCTCCATGGCAGGAAGGTCATAGCTAATTTCTTCTTCGCCATGCTTCCTTCTAATAAAACTTGGGATATATTCCATAGGTCCCGGGCGATACAAAGCATTCATGGCTATAAGGTCAGCAAAAACAGTTGGTTTTAGGTCCTTCATATGTTTTTGCATTCCACCGGATTCATATTGAAAGATTCCTACGGTCTCTCCTCTCTGGAACAACTCATATGTTTTTTCATCATTCAGCGGAAATGCATCCGGGTCGAGATCAACATTGTGTTTATGTTTTACAAGCTTTACAGTATCCTTTATTAGGGTAAGTGTCTTTAAACCAAGAAAATCCATTTTCAACAAGCCGGCGCTTTCAACAACCGAGTTGTCAAACTGAGTTACATACAGGTCTGAATCTTTTGCAGTAGCAATTGGAACGAAATTGGTAATATCGTCCGGAGTGATAATAACCCCACACGCATGGATTCCGGTATTTCGTACCGACCCTTCCAGAACCTTTGCCTGATTGATGGTTTGCGCCTCCAGATCTTCCCCTTCAGAAAGATTTAAAAGCTCATTCACTTTGGGTAATTCGTCACTTCTAAATCTGCTACGCAATTCCTGATCACTCAATCCGAATATCTTATTGAGCTTGGTCATATTAGGGATTAGCTTTGCGATCCTATCAGCCTCATTTAATGGCAGGTCCAACACACGGGCAGTATCCCGTATGGAAGACTTAGCCGCCATCGTTCCATAGGTGATAATTTGTGCTACTTGATTGCTTCCATACTTGTCGATCACATAATCCATCACACGACTACGCCCTTCATCGTCAAAATCAATATCAATATCCGGCATGCTTATACGGTCCGGATTTAGGAAACGCTCAAAAAGTAAGTCGTATTCAATAGGATCAATATTAGTGATCCCCAGACAATATGCGACAGCACTTCCTGCCGCCGACCCACGGCCCGGCCCTACCGATACGTCCATTTTTCGGGCTTCAGCAATAAAATCCTGTACAATTAAAAAATATCCCGGATACCCGGTATTGGCAATTACTTCCAATTCAAAATCAAGCCGTTGCTTAATTGCATCCGTTAGATCCGGATAGCGTTTTTTGGCGCCTTCATAGGTAAGATGCCTTAAGTAAGCATTTTCTCCCCTTTTCCCTCCGTCTGCATCTTCGGCATTTAAAAATTCTTCAGGTATAGCAAAATTAGGTAGCAAAACGTCTCTTACCAGAGTAAAAGGCTCAACTTTATCTATGATCTCACGAATGGTATGAATTGCCTCAGGAAGGTCCTTAAATAAAGCTTTCATTTCTTCCTGAGACTTGAAATAATACTCCTGGTTTGGTAATCCGTAACGATATCCCCGGCCACGGCCAATAGGCGTTGCCTGCTTTTCTCCGTCCTTAACACAAAGTAGGATATCATGTGCATTGGCGTTCTCTTTCTCAATATAGTAGGTGTTGTTACACGCTACTAATTTTACATTGTGCTTTCTGGCAAAATTTAGCAAAACGGTATTTATACGATCTTCATCTTCCTGGTTGTGTCGCATGATCTCCAGATAGAAATCATCCCCAAACTCCTGCTTCCACCACAACAGAGCTTCTTCGGCCTGTTTTTCTCCAATATTTAAGATCTTGCTCGATATCTCACCATAGATACTCCCCGAAAGCACAATGATATCTTCTTTATATTTTTTTATAACTTCCTTATCAATACGGGGAACGTAGTAAAATCCATCTGTATAGGCAACAGACGACATCTTTGCAAGATTGTGATAACCGTTCTTGTTTTTAGCAAGCAACACGGTCTGGTACCCATTGTCTTTATGGGATTTATTAAGATGATCTTCGCAAACAAAGAACTCGCAGCCTACAATTCCTTTTAAGCTCTTATGTTTATCCTCTTCGGTTAAAGAATTGTTGTAATTATTTACGGCTCTTACAAAATGAAATGCACCCATCATATTTCCACTATCGGTGATAGCAACTGCAGGCATTCCATCTTTAACAGCAGCATTTACCAGGTCCTGTGTACTCGAAGTAGATTGAAGAATGGAAAATTGCGAATGGTTATGCAAATGCGCAAAAGGAGCTTCTTCAAGTGATGCGATATTTTCCTTTATTTCATCTGAAGAAATTTCGACTGTCTCTATTTCGGTAGCTAAGGCAGCACGTATCTTTTCTGAAGCTTCTCTTAAATTGATATGCTTCAAGCCTATCAATTCTATTTGCTTTGGATTTTCTTCCGAAAAGTTTTCAAAATAATCCGGCTGTACATCTAACTCTGAAACAGTAAATATCCGGCGGCGCAACAATTCTAAAAAACATCGTGTGGTAGCCTCTACATCTGCTGTTGCATTGTGAGCTTCGGCAAAAGGCTCTTTAAATAAAAACTCATGTAATTCGGTTAATGTTGGTAGTTTAAATTTTCCTCCGCGGCCTCCGGGGATTTGACATAGCTGCGCAGTAGTTTCGGTACATGTATCCAATACAGGAAAGTCAGGTAACGGATTTTCCTGTCCCAGCCGAAGATATTCTGCCCCCATGATATTTAGGTCAAAACCTACATTCTGACCCACAATGAACTTCGTTCTGGATAATGCTTCAGTAAATTTTTCGATAACCTCAGCTAAAGGAATACCTTCCTGTTGTGCCAGTTCTGTAGAAATTCCATGAATTTTTTCGGCATCAAAAGGGATATTATAACCTTCCGGTTGCACCAAATAATCCTGGTGCTCCACCAAGTTTCCCATATCGTCATGCAATTGCCAGGCAATTTGGATACAACGAGGCCAGTTATCACTGTCGGTTAAAGGGGCATTCCAATTTCGGGGCAGCCCGGTGGTTTCAGTATCAAAAATTAAAAACATGAAAGGAGTTTATGAGGTATTTACCTTTGGTAGTAAAAGTAAAAAAATGGGAGTAGAAAGGGAAGTAAAGTTGTGAACAGTTTGCCTGTTTTATAAACAAAAAGCCATCCGCCTTGGGCAGATGGCTTTTTCAATTATATAAGTTTCTTTACAGGTATGTTACATTGAACTGCCCTGCTGTTATACTTGTAGATCCGGTCTCAAAAGAAAACGTCCCTTTCAGTCTCTTTGATGCTGCATCGTGTTCAACAATAATCAAATTACCGGTTTCGACTGTTTCGGTAGTGATCCCATCGGAGTAGGTTGCATTAAAACCTGCATCTGGTAAAGTATAAGTCCCTGTCGCTACATCATCGGGAAATTGCAACAATATTGTTGTAGATGTTGAAGCACCTGTCACAACTATATTATTCCCTGTATTCACTGCATCAACAGCAAACGCGTTAAACGGAACACCATCAATTTGTGCAACAAAGGTCCCTGCATTTCCTTGCAGAGGATCTCCTATGTCATTATTAGTTGGGAACCGGACTTCAAAAAATATCCCCTTTTCTACGGTAAGTGTATCAATTCCCGGAAGAACAGCATTAAAATTAAATGTTCCGCTTAAAGTCCCACAGGCAAGACATCTATAAGTAACTTCAATTTCTCCATTTCCCTCGGGATTGGTAGCATATATATTCCCATTGGCATCTTCGTAGGTAGCATAATTAGGGTTTTGGCCTCCTAACGGAAAAACACCTAGTTGTGCTTTTCTAATATGCAACGTGAGTGTTTCGGTATCTGTAACGCCTTGAATAGTAAACGTATCATCTTCATTTTTAACGGCACGAGCATCATCTGCACTAAAAAAGATTTTATTAATTTCTCCCTGTAAGGCCGGAGTATTGGTCTCGGTGTCCTCACAACTTATTAGGGCAAAAGCTGAGAATATAACTAGAATAAATCGTTTCATAGTAATTTGGCCATTAATTGATTTCTGGCAAATGTAAAATAAAAAGTTTAATCTATTGAATTTCAGAAAAAAAATATAGTATCTTTGCCGTCCTTAATTATAACCGGGGTCGGGTACCCCAAAAATTAATTTTTATGCCTGTAAAAATCAGATTACAAAGACACGGTAAAAAAGGGAAACCTTTTTACTGGATCGTAGCGGCAGATTCCCGCTCAAAAAGAGATGGTAAGTTTCTGGACAAATTAGGAATTTACAATCCAAATGTAAACCCTGCACATATCGAAGTAAATGTAGATGGTGCAGTTCAATGGCTTCAAAACGGAGCGCAACCAACAGATACGGCCAGAGCTATACTTTCTTATAAAGGAGTATTGCTAAAGCATCACCTTGCCGGTGGTGTACGTAAAGGTGCGCTAACCGAAGAGCAAGCCGAAGAAAAGTTCAATGCCTGGTTAGAAGAGAAAGCAAAAGCAGTTGAGAAAAAGCGTGCTAACCTTTCTGATGCTAAGGCTAAAGCTAAAGCTGAAGCACTTGCTGCTGAAAAAGCTGTTAATGAAAAACGTGCTGCCGAGGCTGTTGCTGAAGCCGCTGTAGAAGAAGCTGTAACTGAAGAAGTTGCTGAAGAAACTGCCGCTGTTGAAGCTGCTGAAGCTGAAGCTACTGTTGAAGAAGTTGCTGCTGAGACTGAAGCTGCAACGGAAGAAACAGTTACTGAAGAAGCTCCTGCCGAAGAGGCAGTTGCCGAGGAAACTCCTGCTGCTCCTGCTGCCGAAGCAAAAGAAGAGGAGGCTTCTAAAGAAGAAGAGTAAGCTTTTTAACAATGCAAAAGGAGAACTGTTTCTACTTAGGCAAAATCGTTAAGAAATATAGCTTTAAAGGGGAATTGCTTGTAAAATTAGATACGGACGACCCCGAACAATTTATAGAAATGGAATCGGTTTTTGTGGAACAACACAAAAATTTGATTCCATTTTTTATTGAGCAAAGTTCACTTCACAAGTCTGAACTGCTTCGTATAAAGTTTGAAGAAGTAGACTCTGAAGAAGATGCAAATGCTCTATTAGGATCTGCTTTGTATCTACCCTTAGAAGCGCTTCCCAAATTAACCGGCAACCAATTTTATTATCATGAGGTCATAGGTTTTATGGTAAAAGATATGACTTTTGGTATAGTTGGGACCATTACTTCGGTAAACGATAGTACAGCGCAAGCCCTTTTTGAAATTAACCGTGATGGCAAAGAAATTCTCATCCCGGTAAATGACAATTTTATTAAAAAAGTAGACCGCGAGACTAAAACAATACATCTGGATGTTCCGGAAGGGCTTATTGAATTATATCTTTAGTATGACCTCCCCGTTTAAATTCAAACAATTTACCGTAAATCAAGATCGTTGTGCCATGAAAATAGGTACAGATGGGGTTTTACTGGGTGCCTGGGCCTCTGTACAAAACAAGCCTTTTTCAATTTTGGATATTGGCACCGGAACCGGTATAATTGCCTTGCAATTAGGGCAGCGTACTCAAGCCCAATTGATCGATGCTCTGGAAGTTGATGAAAATGCTTACGAACAATGTGTAGAAAATTTTGAAAATTCACCGTGGAGCGACCGTTTATTCTGTTATCATGCAGCTTTAGAGGAATTTGTTGAAGAGATTGATGATCGCTACGATCTAATCGTTTCCAACCCGCCATTCTATTGCGAGGATTACAAAAGCAATGACAAAATTCGTGATATTGCCAGATTCAATGATTCACTGCCTTTTAAAGAACTTATCGACAGTGTCTCGGTATTACTTTCAGCAGAAGGAATCTTTGCAACCATAATTCCGAAGAAAGAAGAAAAACATTTCATTGCTCTTGCATCTAAAGTAAATTTATTTCCAAATAGGGTCTGCAGGATACGTGGCTCAGCAACTTCAGAAGAAAAAAGAAGCCTGTTAGAATTTTCTTTCAATAAAACCAAAATAAAGGTCGAAGAACTTACTATTGAAATAGCACGACATGAGTACACTGAAGCCTATAAAAATTTAGTAGAAGATTTTTATTTGAAAATGTAGGTGATTCGACTTGTGATTTTTACATTTGTAAACCTAAAAATTTCAGAAAATGAAGCCCGATCTATTTGAAGCACCGGATTATTACAATCTTGACGATCTATTAACAGATGAGCATAAATTAGTACGCGATGCGGCCCGTGAATGGGTAAAGCGAGATGTATCTCCTATTATAGAAGAATACGCTCAAAAAGCAGAATTTCCAGAGCAAATCATTAGTGGTTTGGCAGAAATTGGTGCTTTTGGGCCGTATATCCCTGAAGAATACGGAGGCGCTGGTTTAGATCAGATCTCTTACGGACTCATCATGCAGGAGATTGAGCGTGGTGATAGTGGCGTTCGCTCCACTGCATCTGTACAATCCTCATTAGTGATGTACCCTATCTGGAAATACGGAAACGAAGAGCAGCGTAGAAAATATCTGCCAAAATTAGCTTCAGGTGAATGGATGGGTTGTTTTGGATTGACCGAACCGGACTACGGAAGTAATCCTGGTGGAATGGTCACTAACTTTAAAGACGAAGGAGATCATTACCTGTTGAATGGTGCTAAAATGTGGATTAGTAATGCGCCTTTTGCGCAAGTTGCGGTTGTTTGGGCCAAAGATGAAAGCGGGCGAATTCACGGATTGATCGTAGAACGTGGTATGGAAGGTTTTAGCACACCGGAAACGCACAATAAATGGTCCTTGCGTGCTTCTGCTACAGGAGAATTGATCTTCGATAATGTAAAGGTGCCAAAAGAAAATCTATTGCCTAACAAATCTGGTTTGGGAGCACCGCTTGGATGTTTAGACTCTGCGCGTTTTGGTATTGCCTGGGGAGCCATTGGTGCTGCTATGGATTGCTATGATACTGCTTTACGATATTCAAAAGAACGTGTTCAATTTGGAAAACCTATAGGGCAGTTTCAGTTACAACAAAAGAAGTTAGCAGAAATGATCACAGAAATTACCAAAGCACAACTATTAACATGGCGTTTAGGTGTTTTGCGTAATGAAGGAAGAGCAACGTCTGCTCAAATCTCTATGGCAAAACGCAATAATGTGGATATGGCCATAAATATTGCCCGTGAAGCGCGCCAAATGTTAGGAGGAATGGGTATTACCGGTGAATATAGTATTATGCGACATTCCATGAATTTGGAAAGTGTGATCACCTATGAAGGAACTCACGATATTCATTTATTGATCACCGGATTGGATGTTACCGGATTAAATGCTTTTAAATAGTAAAAAACAAACTTTCCTTAAAGGCTTCAGATATTTTCTGAAGCCTTTTTTGTTTTAGCTTACGCAGAAATCATTTCAAATTGTATCTTTAAAAAAAGAAAAACTATGTCATCACAAAAAAGAATTAGCCGAGCATTCAAAAATGCCCGTCGTGTTTCTTTTAATGATTCTTCCAAGTTCATTATTTTCAGTGATTGTCATCGGGGGGATAATAGCTTTGCAGATGACTTTGCGAATAACCGAAATATATATTATCACGCCTTAAAATACTATTACAACGAAGGCTTTACATATTGCGAACTTGGAGATGGTGATGAACTATGGGAGAATATTGAGTTTAAATCTATTTTTGAAGCCCACCAAAATGTCTATGATCTAATGCGCCTCTTTTTCAATGAAGGTCGTCTATACCGCTTATTGGGAAATCATGATATGGTATATAAGAATCAACGATTTGTAGAAAAGCATTTGTATACTTATTTCAACAAAGTGACCGGTAAAGAAGAGCCTTTATTTCCGGGGATTACCTTTACCGAAGGATTACTGTTAGAACATGAAGAGACCGGGCAAAAAATATTTATGGCCCACGGGCATCAGGCAGACTGGATGAACTATCGTGGTTGGAAATTCAACCGGTTTATGGTTCGGGTTCTGTGGCGACAATTACAGATATTTGGGATCGGCGACCCTACCAGTCCTGCAAAAAATTACCGCGAGCTTAAAAAAGTGGAGCGGCGTACCAAGAAATGGATCATTGAAAATGAAAATATTTTCACTATCACTGGGCATACACACAGGCCACGTTTCCCGGAACCGGGAGATATAGCTTATTTTAATGATGGCAGTTGTGTACACCCCCGGAGTATCACCGGCCTTGAAATAGAAAATGGTAAGATATCATTGATAAAATGGCAAATTGCCACTACAGAAGACGGGACTCTAAAAGTGATAAAAAAATTATTGGAAGGGCCTCAGAATATATGTGACTATTAAACTATTTAGTGTTTAATTACTTTTTTTGAAACAGTAACACTCCCGGTAGTATCGTGAACGGTTATAAAATAAAAACCCGCTTGCAGCATACTCATGTCAATTTTGGAACTCATTGTTCCCGAAGTGATTTCTTTACCATCCATAGATCGAATACTGTAAAACTGGTCGTCAGAAAAATATTTTTCATCAACATATAGGGTTTCCATAACAGGATTAGGATAAAACTGAAGTGTATTAAAAGCAGTTTCGGTAAGGCCTAGACTACAATCTACAACATCCAGGGCCTGTAACGTACATGTTGATGCTATGTATTCATTAACAGTAGTAGCACCAGAAACGGTAAAGGTATTTGAACTAATATCCCCAACTAAAGTATATGAATTATTTTCAATATCGAAACTAAAAACAGAACCCGACTCATTAAATCCATAAATGAGGTTTTCACCACAAGAATTTATAAAATTTGAAAAACCAAAAACCTCAACTTCTCCAAAACAAGATACCTTTTTTGTAGAAACATTATCATAGGTATATATATCTAATGTAAATGTTTCCTGAAATATTAAGTTTCCTTCATAAAAAGTTAAATCGCCCGGGGTCGCTATACCAATTGAACTAAAATTAATGGAACCGGTAATTGGATCTATTCTTAGAATACGAAGGTTATTTGTATCTATTGCTATTAACTCATCATGTAAGTCATCATAAACTAAATTGTTAAAAGTTCCAGGCCCAAGAGGGAATAGATAATCAAAGTCTCCGGTATTTAAATCTATACTAATTAATGCATCTATTGTAGATACGGCATAGAGTGTACCATCTGGAGCTAGAGCAATATCTGTAATCAAGCCTGCATTTTGATCTACTTCAACAATATTAGTAACATTCAAATTTCCATCAACCGTTTTAATTCTACTGGTATTGGTTGCTAGTTGAACATCTGAAATATAAAATTCCTGAGCAAAAAAGACTGTTGGAAAAATGAAAATTAATATAAATTTCATAAAAGTGTTATCTAAAAGCAGACAAAGATATAAAGTTATGGATTATTCCTCTGGTGCTAATTCAACCTTAAGCCCGTTCATTTCCGGTTTCATATGTATTTGACAACCCAAACGGCTATTTTCCTTTACGTGAAAGGCTTCTGCAAGCATAGCATCTTCATCATAGCTCATTTCCGGTAATTCATGGTCACTTAACACATAGCACTGGCAGGAAGCACACATCGCCATCCCTCCACAAACTCCTATAGTTCCTTCCGGAGCAAGCTCATAGGACCGAACTATTTCCATCAAATTCATATTCATATCGGTTGGAGCGTCAACCTCGTGCAGCGTACCGTTTCGATCTATAATAGAAATTTTAATGTCAGTCATCAATTAATCGATCGATTTAATTACAGCTTTGGGAGCTTCTTTTTTACTTCCGTCGAAGCCTTCAACTCCACTAACCGTAGTATACTTCATAACATAGCGTTTGTTGGGGTAAATGCGCTGATATGCACTTTGGCACATTAAGGTTGCTTCATGAAAACCACAAAGGATCAATTTTAGTTTCCCCGGATAGGTATTAATATCTCCAATGGCATAGATTCCGGGAATGTTGGTTTGATAATCCAAAGAATTATCGACTTTAATGGCATTCTTCTCAATCTCCAGTCCCCAATCTGCAATAGGGCCCAGTTTTGGGGCTAGTCCAAATAGTGGTATAAAATGATCACATTCCCTATTAAAGACTTCGTCGCCTTTCTTTATGGAAACACCTTCCACTTTACCATCTCCCAACACATTAATAACTTCTGCGGGTGTAATTAATTCGATCCTTCCAAGATTCTTCAATTCCTGAACTTTCTCAACACTATCTAATGCACCGCGAAATTCATTACGCCTATGAATAAGGGTAACACTTGAAGCTACGTCTGTTAAAAAAATACTCCAGTCCAATGCAGAGTCGCCACCACCTGCAATAACAACTTTTTTGTTACGATATATTTCCGGGTCACGAATAATATACTCCACTCCTGTATCTTCAAAATCTGAAATATTGTTAATAGGAGGTTTTCTGGGTTCAAAGCTTCCCAATCCCCCGGCAATTGCTACAATAGGAGCGTTATGCTTTGTGCCTTTATTGGTAGTAACAATAAAAGTCCCGTCATCTAATTTCTCTACTGTCTCGGCTCGCTCTCCTAATGTAAATCCAGGTTCAAAGGGTTCAATTTGTTTCATCAGATTGTCCACCAGATCTCCCGCCAAAATTTCAGGAAAAGCAGGAATATCGTATATGGGTTTCTTGGGGTATATCTCGGCGCATTGTCCTCCGGGTTGGGGTAAGGCGTCAATTAAGTGACATCGTAGTTTTAATAAGCCTGCCTCAAAAACAGCGAAAAGACCCGTGGGTCCAGCACCAATAATAAGTATGTCTGTTTTTATCATGTAAAATGACCTTGTTAATTTTGGGTAAAAGTAACTTCTCTTATAAGTTTAGTAAATGATATTTGTCACGTTTCATCCACACTTACAACACTTTCAATTTGAGGGGCGTATTTTTTAATGGTCATTTCCACTCCGCTCTTAAGTGTCATTTGGTTCACCGAACAGCCCACACAAGCGCCTTTCAATTGAACACGGACAATCTTTCCATTATCAATGGACATTAATGAGATATCACCTCCGTCACTTTGCAAAAAAGGACGGATTTCATCGAGAGCTTCCTCAACTTTTGTTTGTAATTCTTTTTGGTTCATACTATTTCTTTACGGCACTACAGCCTGCCATAGTGGTTATTTTTATTGCTTCGGTAGGAGGAAGGTTTTCGTTTCTTCTGACTGTTTCTTCCACCACATTCTTTGTAATATTTTCAAAAGCTTCCTCCAGAAGTGTCGCTGTTTGTAATGCCGCCGGGCGGCCACTATCACCTGCTTCCCTAATGCTTTGCACCAAGGGGATCTCTCCTAAGAAAGGCACTTCCAGATCTTCCGCGAGATGTTGTGCTCCTTCTTTTCCGAATATATAATACTTGTTTTCCGGTAATTCTTCAGGGGTAAAATATGCCATATTCTCTATGATCCCAAGCACTGGCACATCTATATTTTCCTGTTGAAACATAGCAACTCCTTTACGTGCATCTGCCAATGCCACGTTTTGGGGAGTACTCACCACAACAGCCCCGGTGATAGGTAGTGACTGCATAATACTCAAGTGTATATCACCTGTTCCGGGAGGAAGGTCTATCAACATGAAGTCAAGTTCCCCCCATGCCGCATCAAAAATTAATTGATTAAGGGCCTTAGCAGCCATTGGTCCACGCCAGATCACTGCCTGATTAGGCTGGGTGAAAAATCCAATGGAGAGCACTTTTACTCCATAATTTTCGATAGGTTTCATTTTGCTTTTCCCATCGACATTTACGGACAAAGGCCTTTCCATAGCGACATCGAACATAATAGGAATTGAAGGCCCATAAATATCTGCATCCAAAATTCCTACTTTAAAACCCATTTTTGAAAGTGTTACCGCCAGATTAGCAGCTACAGTAGACTTCCCAACACCTCCTTTACCAGAGGCAACCGCAACAATATTTTGAATCCCCGGGATGGGTTTTCCTTTAATAAGATTTGGGTTTTGAGGCTTGGCCGGAGCTTCTATCTTTATATTTACTTGTACTTTCGCATCCGCATATACCTGTTCTTTAATGACCTTTGTTACATCTGCTTCTGCACGTTTTTTAATGTGCATTGCGGGTGTAGCCAATTTGAGGTCTACAATCACTTCATCTGCAAAAGTCACTACATTCTGAACTGCACCACTCTCCACCATATTTTTCCCTTCTCCTGCAATAGTGATAGATTCGAGGGCCTTAAGGATATCTTGTTTATTAAGCTTCATATTTTCTTTCAGCAATATTTAGATTCATTCTAAAGTACAAATATAGTAGTAAAACTTCGGAAAATGAAGTGGCGGCATTGAAATGATTTATAGTACGATAAGTAGTATTT
>JANQOS010000154.1 GCA_028285705.1 Altibacter sp. | reverse complement strand
CAATATGGGTGTAGAAAAAGAGTTAGATATCTCAGAATTGGCCAGTGCAACCTATATGTTCATCATACAAGGAACACGAGGTCAGGTAACTAAACAGATCATTAAGGAGTAAGTAATTTTCATAGATTCTAATTCTTTAATATTGGGAACCCCTTCAAAAATTGAAGGGGTTTTTATTTATAAAAAGGCTATTTTTGAACAACTTTTAAAAAGTAAATCTATGCTTCCCTGGCATCAATATCTTCTTGGAGTTATACTAGTAGCTGCAGGTTTCAATCATTTTAGAGTACCTAAATTCTACGAACGGATCATGCCGTCGTATATTCCGGCACATAGCTCGACGGTGCTTTTAAGCGGTATCGTAGAAATGGTTTTAGGTTTAGTTCTTTTAAACAAAGACACGCAAATGTATGCTGCCTGGGGTATCATTGCTATGTTAATTCTTTACTTACCCATACATGTACATATGCTTCAAAACGAAGAAGCGTCTTTAAAGCTTCCTAAGTGGGTATTGGTACTGAGAATTCCATTACAGTTCATATTGATCTATTGGGCGTATCAATACACTTAAAAGAAATCTAATTTGTTACCGGAAAATTTCTATAGATAAATCACCCAAAGATTTCATTGAGTAATACAGCAAGACGGATTCCTCCTTTTTGAAGTTGTGAGCGGACAACCGGTACATAATCGTACATATAGTGGTAGCCTAATTTATCGCCTTTATTTGTAGTGTCATATATCTTTATACAAAGTGCACGACTTTCGTTCATCCAGTCTTTTACCGTACCACTTTTAACAGCTTCCAGTTGTGTTTCTGAAAGCACCGCACGATTGTCCGCCAGCTCCGAATAAGACATTTGGTAACTGTCTATTATTTCTTCATCCCAAACTCTGTGCAGATTTGTTCCTTTGTTAAACCATTGAACCTGAAACTGATTCCCTCCCCTGTCATCTGCCATTCCCACATGCAATGGCTGATGCAGGTCACCAACAAAATGAACCAATAGCTTCAAATGAAAAGCTTTCTTGTCTTTGGAGGCATTTTCATCTTTCAATACTTCCATACATTTATGGATCGCTACATAAAGATCTCCTTTTTCACTTTTGGGATGTTCATCGTAAGTGCTGTCGAACGGAAAATTCACATAATGCCATGGAGCGTATTTCCTATATTGGTCATCACTTCGGATTTCATCTCCATAAGTAGATACAAAAGCCAATGATTGCCCGTTTAATAATTTCGCGATCTGGCGTTTCGCTTTTTTTGAAAGATGTTTCTCGGCAATTTCGCCTATTGCACGATGTCCGGTTCTACCCCAATCATCTACTGCTCCAAATACAAAAACATTGCTAAATAACATCAAAAAAAGAAAAAGAATGGCTCTCATGGGATAAACTAATTTTCACAAAGATACTTACTTAAACAATTTAATGATAATTTTAGAGTTCAGAAAAAGAAAAGGATGAAAGTTCAAAGAAATAAAAAGTTAGTAATTGGGTTCCTGTTGTTTTGCTTCGGAATAAGCTTCGCACAGGAAAAATTTAATGGAGAAGAGCTTAGCATTCCTCCTTTTGTTGAAGGAATTTTATTAACTCCGGAAACTTCTTCAAAACTTCCTCTTGTAATTATTATTGGAGGTTCCGGGCCAATCGACAGGAATGGGAACCAAATGATGGCAAAAAATAATTCGCTTCGGTTTTTAGCCGAAGGGCTATATACCAATGGAATTGCTACCTTCCGCTATGATAAGCGTATAGTTAAGATCATGAAGATGGGAGCCGTCAATGAAAAGAAAATCCGTTTTCAACATTTTATCGAAGATGCCATTGCCATTATTGAACATTTTAAAGGAGATGAACGTTTTTCAGAAATTTATGTTGCCGGGCATAGTCAGGGGTCTCTTGTGGGAATGGTAGCCGCGCAAGGGAGAGTGGACGGTTATATTTCCATTGCAGGAGCAGGACAGGAAATTGACGATGTGATCGTCGATCAAATTGCCAATCAGAATCCGGGCTTACAAGACGATGCCCGATTGGCCTTTGACGATCTGCGAGTAAATGGTGTGGCCCATAATTATAATCCGTTATTAGGCTCTATTTTCAGGCCTGCCATTCAGCCTTTTATTTTTGATTGGATGCAGTATAACCCAATTGAAGAGATCGTAAAATTAGAGGTTCCTGTTCTTATAATCAATGGTGATAAAGATATTCAGGTACAGGTTTCTGAAGCGGAATCACTACACAAAGCAAAACCTGAGGCACAACTGGAAATAATTCCAAACATGAACCATATCTTTAAAGAAATTAAAGGAGACAACCTGGAAAACCAAAAATCTTATAACGAATACAGCCGCCCTGTAATGCCCAAACTAGTAGAAATAATAAGTACTTTCGTATTGAAATAATAATTTCATCAATAAATTGTATTTTGCAGCAAAACAACTAACACATGCAGGATACAGCTACCGAAATAATTAAAGACACTACGCCCCTATTTACTAATGACACTATTGTTTTTGGTGTATTAATGATCGCTTTAGGGCTTATTTTTTATACCTCTTCAAAAAAATCCGGGTTCTGGAACAAATTTTACAAAATAGTACCCGCCCTTTTTATGGCTTATTTTATACCGGCATTGTTCACAACTTCCGGCCTTATTGCTCCGGAATGGGTTACTGTTAGTGAAACTGGAGAGGCTGTTGAAAAAAGCTCCAATTTGTACTATATGTCAAGCCGGTATTTATTGCCTGCCGCCCTGGTGCTCATGACACTTAGTATCGATCTAAAAGGTGTTTTTAATTTGGGGCCAAAAGCATTGATCATGTTTTTAACAGGTACCATCGGTATTGTTCTGGGAGGCCCTATCGCTGTTTTATTGATTGGAACGATTTCTCCCGAAACAGTAGGAGGTGTAGGTGCAGATGCCGTGTGGAGAGGGCTTTCCACCTTAGCAGGAAGCTGGATTGGCGGTGGTGCCAATCAAACTGCCATGTTAGAAATTTATGGTTATAACCAGGCGCTTTATGGTGGAATGGTATTCGTAGATATTGTAGTAGCCAATATATGGATGGCAATTATTCTGATTGGTATAGGAAAAGCTACCCGAATTGACAAATGGTTGAAAGCAGATACATCTGCCATTGAAAGCTTAAAGGAAAAAGTATCTTCCTATGCAAAGAAAGTAGATAGAAACCCAAGCCTTACGGACCTGATGATCCTAGCAGGAATTGCTTTTGGAACGGTTAGTTTCGCACATTTTGGAGCAAGTTATATGAGCAGTTTCTTCGAGGATTTTGTCAATAGCTTTGAAGCGGGAATTACCCGGAATATTTTCACTTTCTTGAGTTCCAGCTTCTTTTGGATGATCACGATTACAACTATCATTGGAATTATATTGTCTTTTACAAAGGCCAAAAGTTATGAAGGCGCCGGAGCCAGCAAATTTGGCAGCGTATTTATTTACATACTGGTAGCAAGCATCGGGATGAAAATGGACCTCACACTTATTTTTGACAATGCAGGGCTTATAGTAATTGGAGTCGTCTGGATGATCATTCATGCCGGGTTACTTATTTTAGTAGCAAAACTTATCAGAGCTCCATATTTCTTTTTAGCAGTAGGTAGTCAGGCCAACGTGGGAGGTGCTGCTTCTGCACCTATTGTTGCTTCAGCTTTTCACCCTTCCTTAGCTACAGTAGGAGTGCTATTGGCGGTCTTTGGTTATGCTATTGGTACGGTAGGAGCTATATTATGTACTATATTGATGCAATTGGCTTCAGCAGCATAGGATTTAAGTTAAAAAAAATGCATCTTTGCCCGCTTTAAAAGCAAAAATAAATGAAGAATATTTTTTGGATCGTAGGCCTTTTATTAATAGCTATGAGTTGTTCCAATAATGAGAACGAAATGCTCCTAACCGGAAATGTAAAAGGTTTAAAAAAAGGGACCATACTACTTAAAAAAGTAAATGACACCAATATGACTACTGTAGATTCTGTAGCTGTAAATGGGAATGCTGCTTTTTCTTTTTCTGAAATAATTGAAAGCCCACAATTGTATTCTTTACAACTTAAGATCGAGAATGAATCCTTAAAGGACAAAGAGTTTTTCTTTTTCGCTGAACCCGGAGAAATAAGCATAAGCACCTCTCTGGAAAATTTCGCAACCGCAGCAGTGATCAAAGGCTCTAAAAACCATGATAAGCTTTCGGAATACCAAAAAATGATACAGCGTTATTCCAATAGGAACCTCGACCTGATCGAGGAAGAACTTACTGCAATGCAACAGGGAAATGATTCATTGGCGGAAGCTGCACAAAAAAAACAACAAAATACTTTAACAGGTAAGTATTTGGCAACTGTTAACTTTGCCATTAATAATAAAGATTATGAACTGGCTCCCTATTTAATGCTTAGCGAAGCGTATGCTGTCAACATAAAATACCTGGATACGGTTTATAGATCATTGACCCCAAAAATAAAAGACTCTAAGTACGGTAAAGCTTTAGAGTCTTATATTGAAGATCTGAAAAAGTCTGAAGAATAATCTACAGCGCGTTGATCTTATCGATTAGTTTTCTTCCACGGTCTTCCAATTCTTGATTGATCGCTTTAAAATGCTGCTTTTTGTTTTCAACCTTTTTAGCATTTACTTTTTCGATCAATTCGTCAAAAACAACAATAGCATCATCTATAATTGCTTCTGCTTTTTTGTTGTCTTTTTCCGGATTGGTCAGTTCCCAGATATACACTGCTTCAATGATATCTCCCAAAACATAATTAATATCTCTTTTTAAATCGCGAATGCTTGCCATAATTATAAATTTTCAGCAAAAATACTACTTAACAGTGTATTACGGAATATAAACTTCTAAAAATGTAGCTGTTTTGGTCTTTAAATTAAGCTTTTTTATGCTCGCGGGAATCAAAACTGTTTCCCCTTTCCCAATAGTTGTAGAAGTAGTATCCGTTTCAATTTCAGCACTTCCTTCCACACACATATATACTACAAAAGAGTCTATTTGAGAAAGGTCTCTTTCAAGAGTAGTGGTAAGCAGTAATTTATTCGTTTCGAAGTAAGGAACACTCTTGAGCAGTACGGATTCATTTTCTGCTTCAGAATAAAGCAATTTTGCATCAGGTTGTTGGTAATCGATAGCATCAATAGCCAGATCTGTGTGAAGCTCTCTGAGTTTGCCATCTGTATCCGGACGGTCCCAATCGTAGATGCGGTATGTAATGTCCGATGTTTGCTGAATTTCAGCCAAAACAACTCCGGCCCCAATGGCATGAACAGTTCCCGGTGCTATAAAAAAAGCATCTCCTGTTTGTACTTTTTCAGAATGTAAAATTTCTGAAATCTTATGAGCTGAAAGATACTTCATATAAGTAGCTTCGTCCATTTCACGGTTAAAACCTAAAATGAGGTTTGCTTCTTTTTCGACATGGATTATATACCACATCTCGGTTTTCCCGAAACTACTGTGACGTGATCTGGCCAATGAATCGTCCGGGTGCAGTTGTACCGAAAGGTCTTCCCGGGCATCTATAAATTTAAAAAGTAATGGAAATTTATTTCCGAAGTTTTTAAAGACTTTTTCTCCGATCAACTCTTCTTTATAGGTATCGATCAACTCTGTAAGTTTCAGATTTTTCAGGTTACCATTCGCCACTACAGAAACATCCCCTTCTACTCCGGAAAGTTCCCAGCTTTCACCAATATTCCCTTTTCCTTCCTTCTGAAAAAGTTGCATCAGTTTTGTTCCTCCCCAGATTTTTTCTTTTAAGATAGGCTTGAATTTTAATGGATATAAAGAAGTCTTGTTATCCATTATAGACTACAAAGTTACGCGGTGTTTCATAGAGCTTCACAGAAATGTCATACTTAGGGCCCAATCGCTCACGAAGCTTATTCCAGATAACAATAGCAATATTCTCAACTGTTGGGTTCAAATTTTGAAATTCCGGAACTTCCTCATTTAAGTTCTTATGGTCAAAAGGATCTTCTACCTCTTCCTTAATTATTTCTTTCAGTTTTTTCAGATCGATCAGAAAGCCTGTTTCCGGGTCAATTTCTCCGGAAACACCAACTTCCAATTCATAATTATGCCCATGGTATTTAGGGTTACTGCATTTTCCAAAAACCTCTAAGTTCTTTTCATCACTCCACCCTTCTTTATACAAACGATGTGCGGCATTAAAATGTGCTTTGCGATATACAGTTAAACTCATACGGTAAGGTCTTGGTAAAATTTATCAAAAATAATTTTAAACCATTCGGTATAAATATGTGGATTATGCTTAATATCCTCTTTTACATCTTCCATCAACATCCATTTCCAGGAAGCTACTTCATCTTCATTAATGGAAGGTTCATCATTATAGGTTCCTACCAAGATATGATCAAATTCGTGCTCGGTCAATCCATTATCAAAAGGAGCCTTATAAATGAACGACGTAACTTCTTTAAGTTGAGTTGTCAACCCCATTTCTTCAAGAAGCCTCCTCTTCCCTGCCTCCAAAGACGTTTCGCCATCTCGCTGGTGACTACAACACGTATTGGTCCATAGTCCCGGAGAGTGATATTTATGCAACGCTCTTTGCTGGAGCATTAATTCATTTTTATCATTAAATATAAATACTGAAAATGCACGATGTAATAAAGCTTTTTCATGCGCTTCCAGCTTTGGCATTAAACCAATTTTTTCATCCTTCTCATTTACAAGGATCACCTGTTCTTCTTCCATAGCAAATTTTCTTTTTCTCAAATGTACAAAATAGGAGTATCTAATAAAAAACAAAAAGCGCTCCTTGTAAGACAGAGCGCTTTTTTTAATCGAAAAATATTGGTTAGTCTAATTCTGTATAATAAACATAGATCTCCGGTTGA
>JANQOS010000146.1 GCA_028285705.1 Altibacter sp. | reverse complement strand
GCATTATAAACTGGACCTCCCTTATTTTGTTTTAGCTACACAAAACCCAATTGAACAGGAAGGAACCTATCCTTTGCCAGAAGCACAATTGGACCGTTTTATGTTTGCAGTGAATCTGGATTACCCTTCATTTTCTGAAGAGGTAGAAGTAGTAAAAACAACAACTTCCGGTACAATTGCAACTGTAAATTCATTGTTTTCTTCTGAAGAGATCATTGCATACCAAAACCTTATCCGAAAAATTCCGGTAGCCGACAATGTGGTGGAATATGCGGTTACACTGGTGGGTAAGACCCGCCCGAAAAGCCAGGCTGCCCCGGAGATCGTTAAAAACTATATTGATTGGGGTGCCGGCCCCAGAGCATCACAGAATTTGATATTAGGAGCAAAAGCCTATGCGGCACTGCACGGTAAATTCTCTCCGGATATAGAAGACGTACAAAAAGTAGCGACCGGGATACTGAGACACAGATTAATTAAGAACTACAAGGCCGAAGCCGAAGGGCTTACTATTGAAGAGATCATTCACAGCTTGTATTAGTATCCTTTTATCTTCCTAAAAATCCTATCTTCCTGTTTTTGATTACCTTCGTTTCATGCCGGAGCAAAGATCTTTTTTAAAGATAGACTATCGTCAAAGGATATTTGGCCTGGATAGCATGCGTGCAGCCGCTATATTGTTTGTAGTTTGCTCACATGCATTGTGGGTTTTCCCGGAAGCAGAGGGGAGCCTTGTGGAGATCCTTCACCTTATGGGTGTTATGGGCGTGGAGATTTTTTTTGTTTTGAGTGGGTTTCTTATAGGACGGATCCTGTTCAGGTTATTTACAGACCCCGAATTTAAAGAGAAACATTTCAGGTATTTTCTCATCAGGCGATGGTTTCGAACACTTCCCAATTACTATCTGATCCTACTCGTCAATATCGCGGTAACACTTTATTTAGGTAGGGATTTACCGGAAAGCTTGGGCAAATATTTCTTTTTTCTTCAGAATGCCTCCAGCCGGATGGATATTTTCTTTACAGAATCCTGGAGTTTACCTGTAGAAGAATTTGCCTATATCCTGGGGCCTTTGTTACTATATGCATCCGTATTTCTTGCAAAAAGAGCATCTCGTAAACAACTCTTCCTTATAGTTACACTCCTAATCATAGGTTTCTTTCTAGCTACTAAGGTCTGGTACAATACTCAGGTAGGAGGTGCTTCGTTGAACTATTGGAACGAAAATTTAAAAGCAGTGACCCTTTACAGGATCGATGCCATTTACTATGGAGTACTGGCAGCCTATCTTTCTCAGGTACGAGCTTCATTCTGGACAAAGTATAAGGCTTCTTTTTTTGCATTAGGAATTGCCCTGTTTATGGCAGTTCACTTTTATATTGCGTTGGGACGCATTGCCCCGGAAACCCATTCTTTCTTCTGGAATGTACTATACCTGCCACTTTGCTCTTTGAGTATTGCGATGTCACTTCCTGTCTTTTCAGAGATGCAACAGGCTCCAAAATTAATACGGCGCCCAATAACCTTTATTAGCCTTATCTCGTACTCCATGTATTTACTGCACTATTCCATTGTACTCCAATTAATGAAGTATAGATTACCCGTAGCATCCGGAACATGGTTGCATAAAATACTTTTTTCGGGAGGCTATCTGGCGATCACCATCTTATTGGCATATGTTTTATACCGATGGTATGAAAAACCGATGATGGATATTCGTGACAGGCCGTTTTTTAGAAACAAGTTCAAAAAATTCTGATTATCAATTTA
>JANQOS010000142.1 GCA_028285705.1 Altibacter sp. | reverse complement strand
GCACAGCGGCTAAAAGAAATTTTAAATTGAAATAATTTTTTTCTGAACTTAATTCGGAATCTATAAGCATATGAACAACAAAGAAAATATACTCATTATAGGCGCAGGCCTCTGCGGAAGCCTTCTCGCTTTACGTTTAGCACAACGTGGTTATCAAATAACTTTGGTGGAAAAACGTCCGGACCTTCGAAAGGTCACCCAGGATGCCGGGCGTTCAATTAACCTGGCACTTAGTGACCGGGGCCTGCGAGGGCTCCGACTGGGAGGAGTGGAAGAAGAGGCTAAGAAACTTTGTATTCCTATGTACGGCAGGATGATCCATGACAAAGACGGTAATACCTTTTTGAGTAAATACAGCGGCCGGGAAGACGAATATATTAATTCCATTTCCCGCCCCGGATTAAATATTCTTTTGTTGAATGCTGCTGAAGCAATGCCTAATGTCACCATTCACTTTAACCAGGGCTGCAAAAAGGTAGATTTGGAAAATGCAACGGCAATATTTAAAGACTATAGCTCCGGAGCCGAAACTATCTTTAGCGGAGATGTTATCCTGGGAACAGATGGAGCAGGTTCTGCAGTTCGCAAGAGCATGTTCCGCCATAAAAAGTTCTTATTTAGCTTCTCACAACAATGGCTCACCCATGGATACAAAGAACTGGAGATCCCTCCGGCTGAAGGAGGCGGTTACCGTACAGATAAAGGAGCCTTGCATATTTGGCCACGTGGTAAAGACATGTTGATCGCCTTACCCAACCTGGATGGTAGTTTTACGGTAACACTTTTCGCTCCTTATGACGATGACAGCGACTATTGTTTTAATAATCTCACAACAAAAGAAAAGGTCATGGAATACTTTACCAAAGAGTTTCCGGATGCTGTCGCATTGATGCCTTCTCTAGCCGAAGAGTTTTTTGAGAATCCCACCGGACCGCTCGGTACCATAAAATGTTCTCCCTGGAATTGTTACGGAAAAACATTATTGCTTGGAGATGCCGCTCATGCCGTTGTTCCTTTTTATGGACAGGGAATGAATGCCTCTTTCGAGGATGTAATAGTACTGGATGAAACCCTTGACAAATTTGAAGGTGATTGGAAAAAGGTTTTTAAGGAATACGAGAAAGCCCGTAAAAAAAATACCGACGCCATTGCCGACCTGGCTGTGGACAATTTCTATGAAATGAAGGAGCATACCGCAAGCCCTTTATTTCAACAAAAAAGAAAGTTGGAGACAGCTTTTGAAGCAGAGTTCCCAAATGAATATTTCTCAAAATATTCTTTGGTTACTTTTAATGAAAACATTTCATACGAAGAAGCTATGAAAAGAGGGCGTGCACAGGATAAAGCCATTCTAAATCTAATACATGATGGCAATATCACCAATTCCATGAGCTTACGTGATAAACTTGAATTAGTAAAAACCGAAACCGAAGCTATTTTGCATGATGATTCGGTCATAAAAAATTTATAGCAGATGAAAAGTAGATTAGTAGAAGGAAAAGCTACCCCAAGAGGAGCGTATCCACACGTAAAACGTGCAGGTGATTTTATTTTTGTAAGCGGGACCAGCTCCCGTTTACCGGATAATACATTTGCCGGTGTACACCAGGTGGATGAAATGGGAACAATGCACTTGGACGTTCGGGAACAAACAAGAGCCGTCCTGGAAAACATTAAAGACTACCTAGCTACAGAGGGTGCTACCATGGAAGATATAGTCGATGTCACTAGTTTTTTAGTGAATATGAATGACTTTGCAGGCTATAATGAAGTATACGCCGAATTCTTTGATAAGGAAACAGGCCCGGCACGAACAACTGTTGCAGTACACCAATTACCACATCCTAATTTGGTAGTGGAAATTAAAGTAATGGCATACAAACCTGTTTAAAATGCAAAAAATCCTAAATTATATCAACGGTGAATATTGTGAACCTCATTCCGGAGAATGGTTGGACAATTACAATCCAAGCAATGGAGAGGTCTATTCACAGATCGCAAATTCCAACGCTACGGATATTTCAAAGGCATATGATGCTGCAAAAGCTGCTTTTCCGGAATGGTCCAATACCACCATTGAAGAACGCAGCAGGATACTTTTAAAAATCGCAGCAATTATTGAGAGGAACTTAGACCGCCTTGCCAAAGCAGAAGCCAAAGATAATGGTAAACCACTAAGCCTTGCCAGAGTAGTTGATATTCCAAGGGCATCGAGTAATTTTCGGTTCTTCGGTAATGCCATTACTCAATTTGCTAGTGATGCTCATGAAAGTGTAGGTTTAGGCACTATGAACTACACACTTCGTCAGCCCATAGGTGTTGTAGGTTGTATCTCACCATGGAACCTTCCTCTCTATCTGTTTTCCTGGAAAATTGCCCCTGCTCTGGCAGCAGGCAATACAGTTGTGGCAAAGCCCAGTGAAGTAACACCTATGACAGCTTATTTATTAGGTGAAATCTGTACAGAAGCAGGCCTGCCCAAAGGTGTTTTAAATATTGTTCATGGCACAGGCCCATCTGCAGGCCAGGCCATAGTGGAGCATCCGGGAATCAAAGCAATTTCTTTTACCGGAGGCACCAAAACAGGTGAGCACCTTGCACGTACAGCAGCTCCTATGTTTAAAAAATTATCGTTGGAACTGGGCGGAAAAAACCCCAATCTCATCTTTGCAGATTGTGACTATGACAAAATGTTAGCAGTAACAGTAAAATCATCTTTTGCCAATCAAGGACAGATCTGCCTTTGTGGAAGTAGAATTTTTGTTGAAAGTTCTATCTACGAGAAATTTAAAAAAGATTTTGTAGCAAAAGTGCAGCAATTAAAAGTCGGGAATCCTTTTGATGCTGATACTAATCTGGGTGCTTTAGTTTCAAAACCACACTTGGAGAAAGTACAATCTTATATTGCTATTGCCGAAGATGAGGGCGGAAAAATCCTATGTGGTGGTAAGTCTGTTACCGTAAAAGGTTCGGAGAATGGATATTATTTGGAACCTACTGTTATTGAAGTATACGATGATCAATGTCGTGTAAATCAGGAAGAGATCTTTGGCCCGGTAGTAACCATTATGCCTTTCGAAACGGAGGAAGAAGCGCTGCAAATGGCTAATGGTGTAAAGTATGGGCTGTCTTCCACATTATGGACCAGTGACCTTAACCGTACAATGCGAATTTCAAAAAAGCTGGAGGCCGGAATTGTTTGGGTGAATACCTGGTTGAACCGTGACCTGAGAACTCCCTTTGGAGGTGTTAAAGACAGTGGTGTTGGGCGTGAAGGTGGTTTTGAAGCGCTTCGGTTCTTTACAGAGGCCAAAAACGTATGTATAAAATATGAATAGAAATAATCCATTCAAATGAATTTAGACCTAAAAAATAAAAATGCATTGATCTGTGGCAGTACTGCCGGTATCGGAAAAGCTTCGGCAATACAATTAGCAGAGATGGGAGCAACTGTTACACTTGTTGCCAGAGATGAAGAAAAATTAAAAAAAACTCTATTGGAGTTGCCTTTTCAGGAGGGTCAAAAACATAATTATCTGGTAGCAGACTTCAGTGACCCCGAATTACTTCGCAAAAAAGTGAACAAGGCAGTTGAAAACAAAGCCTTTCATATTTTGTTGAACAATACCGGTGGCCCAAAAGGGGGCGCTATATTTTCAGCAGATGTTTCGGAATTCTCAAATGCTTTTTCTCAGCATTTGGTTTGCAATCAGATCTTGGTCCAGGCAGTGGTTCCGGGAATGAAGAATGCTGATTTTGGAAGGATCATTAACATTATTTCCACTTCAGTAAAACAACCTATTGACGGTTTGGGAGTGAGTAATACCATTCGGGGTGCAGTAGCAAACTGGAGTAAGACACTGGCAAACGAACTGGGACAATTTGGAATAACCGTGAACAATGTCCTTCCCGGCTTTACAGCAACAGACCGCCTGGATGATATTGTTGCCAACGCCGCTAAGAAATTAAATAAAACCGAAGTAGAAGCCAGTGCATTTATGAAAAATCTGGTTCCTGCCAAACGTTTTGCACAGCCGGGAGAAGTTGCAAATGCTGTTGCATTTCTGGCCAGTGAAGCTGCGAGTTACATTAATGGAATAAACCTTCCGGTAGATGGTGGGCGTACAAAATCTTTGTAACTTTAGGGTATGAAACAAAAACTTCGCATAAACGGTCATTCACATTTACTTCCTTACCCGGAGGAGATTCCTCAATTTATGAAAGACAAAGGAATCTTCTGGGTAGATAAGGACCGTAAGTTTATGCTTCAAAAAGATTGGAGCCGCCCTGTGACCGATTCCAGTTTTTTTCTCAATGAAAAACTGGAATGGATGGAACGCTACAAGATAGACCATGCGGTAGTTCTAAATTTGTCACAATTATATGGAAACGGACTACGTGTGGAAGAAATGAAACAAGCCCTTCGGTTCCAGAACGATTTCAATGCACGTGTACAACATGACAATCCATCAAAATTTACTTGTGGTTTTGTTGTACATCCGGGTTTTGTCCGCGGTGCTTTATGGGAAATTGAACGTTGTGTTGAAGAATTGGGGCTTCAGTTATTGTGCCTGCCAACACACTATATGGATACCATAGGTACGTGGCGCTGTATTTTTGATGAAGAGAATGAGCCTATTTTTGAACTTGCAAGCAAGTATAATCTGGCAGTGGAAATTCATCCTTATGACGGAGAAAAATTTATAAAATTGGAAAATACTGCCTGGCGTTTTCACCTTATATGGATGCTGGCACAATGTGCTGACGCATATCATTTTCTAACATTGAACGGCTATGCCGATAAGTTTCCCAATATGCGCACCTGCTTTGCACATGGCGGTCAA
>JANQOS010000120.1 GCA_028285705.1 Altibacter sp. | reverse complement strand
GAGCTACAGGCGCTTATTGAGGCACATAGTGAATATAAAATACCTATTATAGCAAAAATCGAAAAACCGGAGGCCGTTGCAAATATTGATAAAATCATTGCATACTGTGATGGTTTGATGGTTGCTCGTGGTGACCTGGGAGTTGAGGTTCCCGCAGAAGAGGTCCCACTCATTCAAAAAGAACTGGTCCTTACGGCAAAACGAGCCAGGATACCGGTAATTATTGCCACGCAAATGATGGAAACAATGATCACTTCCTTAACCCCTACCCGTGCAGAGGTAAATGATGTGGCAAATTCTGTGATGGATGGGGCGGATGCTGTTATGCTTAGTGGCGAAACATCTATCGGGAAATTTCCAATAGATGTAATTAAAACCATGTCGAAAATAGTGCAGAGTGTTGAAAACTCTTCTTTGATTACCGTACCGCAAGAGCCTCCTCATGTTCGTACCAATCGTTACATTACAAAATCGATCTGCTATCATGCAGCTATTATGGCCAATGAGATTGAAGCACAGGCGATTTGCACCTTAACCAATAGCGGTTATACCGCTTTTCAAATCTCTGCCTGGCGCCCTTCGGCACATATCTTAGTGTATACATCCAATCAAAGGATACTTTCACGGCTAAATTTATTGTGGGGAGTTAAAGCTTTTTTCTATGATAAATTTGTGAGTACGGACGAAACGGTGGAAGACATAAATAAGATCGCCTTTGAACGTGGATTCGTATCCAAAGGCGACTATTTAATCAATTTGGCAGCAATGCCTATTGCAGACAAAGGAATGGTAAATACCTTACGTGTTTCGCAAGTGAAATAAATTATTCAACAACCTCGGTCTTTTCTATTTTCATAAGGTCACCCTCTTGAGTGATGCTTACTGTGCTGCTAATTCTTTTAGCTTTATACGTATATTCAATTTTTTGTAATTCATCATTTGTACGGTCTATTTGTAGCTCGCTTACCCATACATTCTTTTTAGGCATTTTGTCCTTAATGACTTGCTTGTCCTTTCCTTTTGGGTTTGGAAAGGAAAACTCTTTAGGGAAATCAAACAATCGCTGTGCTATAAAAAAGCCTTCATGCCATTGTGTAGTGGGAATCATAATGGTCTCTGTATTTGAAGGCCTGCTTGCGGTGCCCCCGGTAGCTTCAGAGTAGCTCACTTTTGGAAATAGTTTTTGAAGCTCTTCGGCATAGGCTTTTGCAGAAATATCCTGCTCCGGTGGGAAAAACTTAGAGAGATAACCGTTAAAAGCAAAGCCCTTTTTATGGTTAAACTCTACTTCATCCATTCCGCCCTTGATACCTCCAACGGTCATTGTGGGCTTATCTTCAGCAGAGATTACTTTTAATTTTGTTCCGTAAGGCATTACTGCCAGCTTTTCACTATTCAAATTATCGAATTCCCGAAGGCTTAGACCACTATGTGCAATAACATACAGGAACTCTTTTGGAGGTTCCTCGGAAGAAGTATCGGCAATGGCAAGGTCGTTAACTGTTGTATCGGTTTGAAGGTCTTTGGTTTCGTTTTTACACGAAACAAATAAAGTTACCAAAGCAACTGTAAGGATGGAAAAAACTACTTTTTTCATAACGTAAAGGTTTTAGTTAATAATCAATTCAAGTAGTTTTTACAGCATTAGAAATCAAATTTAAGTTGTACGTCTATTGTTTTTTCAGGAGATGGTTTCACCTTTTTTTTATCTTCATTGTTAAGGTTAGACAAAGAGATTCCCAACAAACGTACCGAATCCTTCATTTTTTCCTGAAATAACAAATCTTTAACAGTTTCCATGATAAGTGCCTTACTGGCAACATATAAGGGCAATGTCTTGCTTCTTGTTTGTAACGTAAAATCACTGTATTTAATTTTTAAAGTAATGGTTTTTCCTGCTACTTTACTTTTAGAAAGCCGGCGTTCCACTTCATCAGCAATGTCTTCTAGGCGCTCTAACATATATAGTTCTGAAGAAATATTTTCACTAAAAGTACGCTCTGCAGCTAGTGATTTTCGGGTGTGTTGAGGCTTTACTTTACTTTGGTGTATCCCTCGGGAAACATTATAATAATAACTTCCGCTTTTGCCAAAATGGGTTTGCAAAAATTCTAACGACCGGGCCTTAAGGTCTTTTCCGGTAAAAATTCCTAAGCGATATAGCTTCTCTTTTGTTACTTTTCCAACACCATAGAATTTTTTTACATCCAATTCTTCTAAAAACTGTAGCACTTCTTCCGGAGGAATCGTTTTTTGCCCGTTGGGCTTATTGATATCACTTGCTACTTTTGCGATAAATTTATTAATAGAGATACCGGCTGAAGCATTCAATCCTGTTTTTTCTTTTATTTTGTGCCGTATTTCCTTTGCTATAAGAGTAGCACTTGGATTTCCTTTTTTATTTTGAGTGACATCCAGATATGCTTCATCTAGTGATAATGGTTCCACCAGATCTGTATATTCAAAAAAGATCTCACGTACTTTTTTTGAAACTTCATGATAGCGATCAAAATGAGATCTTACAAAAATAAGGTCCGGGCAAAGCTTTTTTGCCAAGACACTGCTCATAGCACTTCTAACACCAAATTTTCGTGCTTCATAGCTTGCTGCACTTACCACACCTCTTTTGGAACTTCCCCCTACGGCAATTGGCTTTCCGCGCAGATCCGGATTGTCCAGCTGTTCTACACTGGCGTAAAAAGCATCCATATCTACGTGAATTATTTTTCGAATAGGTAATTGGGCCTCCATCCCATAAAATTATAATATCTTAGTTACAATTCTAACAGATATGAATTTAAATCAGGTTACGGTACCGTCTACGGATGTCGAAAAAGCAGTACAATTCTATAAAAAGTTAGGGTTAAAACTAATTGTAATGACACATCCCGGATATGCAAGATTTGAATGTCCTGTGGGGGACGCTACTTTTTCGATCCATCAAGTAGAAGCTTTACCTAAAGGAGACGGGGCATATGTATATTTTGAAGTGAAAAATGTTTCTGAAAAAGTAGAAGAACTCCTGGAGAAAGGGGTTTATTTTGAAGAAATTCCTTCGGCAAAATCCTGGCTTTGGGAAGAAGCCAGATTAAGAGACCCTGACGGAAATCAAATCGTCATTTTTCATGCAGGAAATAACAGAAAGAATCCTCCGTGGAGAATTAAAGATTAATGTAAGTGCTCGAAATAGAAAGAAAATTTTTAGTTACTTCCAAAGAGTATAGGTCTGAGGCTTTTAAAGTAACACGAATCGTTCAGGGATTTCTAAATACACATCCTGAGCGAACTGTTCGCGTACGAATTAAAGGAGAGCAAGCTTTCTTAACTATAAAAGGAAAATCCAATAAGGCCGGAACCATCCGTACCGAATGGGAAAAGGAAATTTCGGTTGCCGATGCCGAAACTCTTTTAAAATTGTGTGAAAGAACTGTGATTGAAAAGAACAGATATGAAATAAATGTAGAAATGCATACTTTTGAAGTAGACGAATTTTTAGGGGATAATGCAGGCTTGATCATTGCAGAAGTAGAACTCTCATCAGAAAATGAAACTTATAAAAGACCAACCTGGCTTGGCAAAGAAGTTACGGGCCAGATCAAATATTACAATTCGCAATTGAGCAAAAAACCGTATAAAACCTGGAAGTAATGAAAATAAAACGATTATTCTTTCCACTCCTTTTAGTAATAGCGTTTATAAGCTGTAAAAATGAGCAAGAATCCCACGATGCGCACAGCCATGACCAAATGAAAGTAGAAAGTAATTCTGATACAGAAAAAGAGTCCGTTACCCAACTTAAGAATAAGCTAACCGGAGAAGGGTTTAAAATATTTGATTATATAGATGAAAAGACCGGGGATACCGTTTTGATGCAGCAGTATTTCATTGCTTTTTTAAAACGAGGCGCTAACCGTTCGCAGTCTAAAACAGAAACCGATAGCCTTCAGGCGTTGCATATGGCTCATCTTGGCAGAATGTACGAAGAAGGATATGCAGATATTTCTGGACCTTTTGGAGATGACGGTGATATCCGTGGGATAACAATTTATAATGTCCCTACATTGCAAATAGCAGATAGCCTTGCAAATATGGACCCAATGGTGCAGGCAGGTCGTTTAGAGATTGAAATCCACCCTTGGTGGGCGGCTAAAGGTTTCCCGTTACGATAAGAGAGTTATTATTTTCCGGATAGTTTCCTCATCTGAAGTAGCTACAACCCCTTCTTCAAAAAAAGAGGGGCTGTGCATAGAAATAGCCGGTTTTTGAGGTAATATTTGTCTTTTCTTTGTTGCTGAAAGATGTACACTGGTAAAACCTGCTTCTTTAAAACTTAGTACATTCTCTTCGTTAATACCGCTTCCCGGCATGATTTCAAGTTGCCCCTTGGAACGGGACTTTAATTTCTTCAATAACCCTATTCCGTCAATTGCTTTGGATTGCTGTCCGGAGCTTAATAAACGAGTTACACCTAAGTGTATAAGTGTGTCAATTCCTTGTAGGGGATCGATACACCAATCAAAAGCACGGTGAAAGGTGAATTGCATTCCTTTTGAGGCATCAATTAAATATTTTGTAGCTTCAATATCGATAGTGTTTTCCACAGTTAAAGAGCCACTTACAATACCTGCACAGCCTATTTTTTTACAGAATGCGATATCTTTTAGCATCACATCGATCTCTGCTTCAGAATAGCTAAAATTTCCACTCCGCGGCCTTATTAGGACATGAACGGGAATGTTTAGCTCAGTCACTGTTTTTTCAATCAAACCATGGCTGGGGGTTAGCCCCCCTACCGAAAGGTCGGTACATAGTTCAATTCGATCTGCACCCCCTTCCCGGGCAGCTTTAGCACTCTCAAAACTGTTGGCGCATATTTCTACTATCATTCCCCTTTTTTAATCCTCTAAAATAGACATTTTAAAGAGACACTTTACTAATCTCAACTTGTTGCTTCAACTCATTTCCCTCCTGGTCCGTAGCAGTTAAAATATAGGTTCCCGGCTTTGGTGCCAATGCCAATTCATGAAAGGTCTCGGTTGTTCCAATGTATTCTGAGTCCAAATACCAATATACAGTAGTTTCGGGCGTGCGGTGTGCAAGCTTAAAAACCACCTCATTTATGTTTTCATCAAAGTCCTTTGGCAATAGAATCGTTTCATTTTTCTTGGGAAATATAAAATCCATCTTTCGTTCACCTTCCTCAAGGCAACCATTGGCAAAACCAGGCAAGCTCCTATATTCGGGATGTAAAGGAGCATAATAATATTCCTGGACTGGGGGAAGTACAAACCAGTTTTTTTGTTTCATGTTTGCAAAAGGGTAACAGCTGGAATTTACCTGAAGTGTTTCTGCACTATTCAAAAAAACCTTTTGATGATAGGGGCAGGCATTACTTCTTATTCCTTCTTTTGGAATCCATTCTAAACGTGTCTTTTTACAAAATACACTTGCCAGGTGACCACTGTTGTGACATATTTCAGTTTCAATTAATTCGTCATAAGGAACAGCAAACCATTCATCTTTGGGCAGTACGTCCAGTACTTCAAAAAGAATAGGAGCTGCAGCCTGAACACCGGTCAATCCGGGACGCCCTTCACCATCTGCATTACCAACCCAAATACCAATAGCATATTTAGTGGTTACCCCTATGGCCCAGGCATCTTTAAAACCAAAACTGGTTCCGGTTTTCCAGGCAATAGGCTGTGAATCGCTAAAAAAATTCCAGTTTACTTCTCCTTCGGGCCGATTTACTTCTTGAAGCGAATTAAGTGTGTGATAAATGGCTCCGGCATTGAATATTGGTGGGTCGGTTTGTTTTTTTCCGAAGTCTACATACATGTTCTTTATATATACAGGATCTATAAATTCGTGGCTTTGATATTCGCTTGAAGAATGGTTAAAGTAATTTAAAGTAGAAGCCATTCCAGCATAAGCATTGGTAATATCCCACAGGGAGCTTTCTGCACCACCTAAAATAAGGGACAACCCATAGTGATCTGCCGGATGATCGATTCCTCTAAAATTTAATTCTTCCAGCCTTTTATGAAATCGCTGCAAACCATATGCCCGTAGCATCCTTACAGCCGGCACATTTAAGGATCTTGACAATGCTATACCGGCTGGTATTGCCCCATTGAATTTCTTGTCAAAATTTTCCGGACTATATCCGTTAACTGTAGTAGGGACATCTGCTACCAATGTGTTGGGCAACAACTCACCACTGTCCAGTAAAGAAGCATATAAAAAGGGTTTTAGAACACTTCCCGTACTTCTGGATTTATCGATGATGTCTACATAATTATTATTCTCACGTGTTGTAGGGGCATTCCCCACATATGCCAATACTTCACGGGTATTTACGTCCAGAACAAGGACAGCAAGATTGTTTATTTGATTTTGAGCCAGGGAGTAATAATGTTCTTTGGTAATTCTATTTATTTTTTGCTGAAGCGAATAATCCACAGTTGATTGTATTCGTTTTCCCCTATGTTCTTTTCGGATCTTTTCTGTTAAATGTGGCGCAATTTCCGGAAGGGCAAATGGTTTACCGGGAAGTTTTTCATCCAGGGCCAACTCGTAGGTAGTTTGGTCAATGATTTTTTTCTGAAACAATTTTAATAATAAACGGTCGCGCTTTTCTTTTAAAATAGCTTCATTTTTCCCCGGAAATATTAACGAAGGAGCATTAGGCAGTACAGCCAAAGCAGCAGATTGCCCCCAACTTAGATCTTCTGCCGGAATTCCAAAATATCGCCATGAAGCCGTCTCAAGCCCTACTACATTTCCACCAAAAGGGGCGTACGATGCATATAGATTTAAAATCTCCTTTTTTGAATATCCCGCTTCTAAACGTGTAGCCTGAAAAATTTCGATAAGTTTTTCTACATAGCTTCGTTGTTTGTTTTTTCTGGAAAGGCGAATTACCTGCTGGGTTAATGTACTACCCCCACGACGTTTATCTGTTGTAAGATTTTGCCAAAGAGCTTTTCCGATAGAAACCGGATTAAAGCCCGGGTGCCTGTAAAAATATTCATCTTCAAACAATAGAATGGATTGCTCAAACCGCATTGGGACCGAATCCATTTTCGGGAAGCGCCACTGGCCGTCATCTGCTATACGCGCACCTAACATAAACCCTTCACGGCTCTCTACAACTGTAGCTGTAGGGCTTTCAAATAAAGGTGAAGGAAGAGAAAATAGCCAAAGAACAAATACCACAGAGAGTAAAGTGAATTTAACCTTGTGCTTCCTGATCCGGTAAATAATATGTTGCCTGCTACTATTCAAATGTTTCTTACTTTGCTTTTACTATTGTTCCACCTCGATCCATTGTCCCTTATTACGAGCATAATAGTTATTATCATACATTGCTTCAGCTTGAGCTCCAGGTAAATAATACTTACCCAGATAAGAAGCATTTAGTTTTACCGTAAAGGTTTTCGTTGTTCTTGAGGTGAGGTCAAAATAGAAATTCACCCTGTCATCACGAATGTCAGTATATCGGGCATTGCTTTTTGCACCTCCGCCCAATTCGGTAAAGCTTGTATTTACAATTTCCCACCCGCTTGGAAAAATTTGCGATAAGGCTATGTTGTCAATATAGTCACCGGATGTATTTGTAACGATCACTTTGGCAGTGATCTCAGTACCCTGGCGTAATTTTGAAATAGCTAACGGATTACCTTCTCCATCTAAATATTG
>JANQOS010000034.1 GCA_028285705.1 Altibacter sp. | reverse complement strand
GGTTGCGTAAAGGACTGGAAACATGGTTTACATTTTTAATAGAAACGCTATGGAGCAAGGAACGAATTTTGGAAGTGTATCTTAACAGTATCGAAATGGGCAACGGAGTGTATGGAGCCGAAGCAGCATCAAGCTACTGGTTTAATAAATCTTCTCAACACCTCACCAGAGAAGAAGCAGCTTCCATCGCTGCTATTTTACCAAATCCCCTTTATTATAAAGCAAACCCGCGAAGCAACTATATTGAAGACCGAAAAGACTGGATTGTACAACAAATGAGAAATTATGGTACTTTGGCTTTGAAAGAAGTTAAAGAATGAGCCTTGAAATAAAAATAGCATTACTTGAAGCTTGTCAAGAGTGGGTAGATAAAAGACATCAAACAATCTTGAAATCTATTGCAGGAATTAAAACCTCTCTGCTCGAAGAATCTAAAAGCAGTGCCGGTGATAAACATGAAACCGGACGGGCAATGTTGCAGATTGAAAGGGAAAAAGCAGGAGAACAACTTCGGGAAGTGGAAAAAGTGAAAAGAGCCCTTAATAGAATTAACATTAAGGGCTTTTCAGAACATGTAAAAACAGGCAGTTTGGTGATAACCTCCGTAGCGACCTATTTTATTAGTGTTCCTGTTGGAGCAATAAAACTAGATGAAACCACATATTTTGTCGTATCTCCGGAAAGCCCGATAGGGAAATTGTTACTGGGCCGTCAAAAAGGAGACGAGATTGTATTTAGAAACAGTAAAAGTGTTATAGTAGAGGTTCAATAGTTATTTATTGTAGCACCAATTTAGCAACAAAACAGTCGAGATTAAGGCCAAGTTGTCCGCTTATGGTTATCTGTCCACATGTTGCTGTCCATTGGTAAACACCATGAGGGCGATTGGCAAAGAGAGCAACAGGTAAATCGTTACAAGTAGGCGTTCCTGAAGAAAAAACATCATTCCCATTTAGACCCAGACTGGAATCATTTCCATCAGAATCCGTAATTGTGATCAAAACACTATTGCAGGGGGCGGCATTGTCAATGTAAAAGGCTATATCTCCCGTGTCTTGCTGAGTTGTATTGTTTTCATCCCCATCGTCACCTTTATTACAAGATAAAAGAGCAAGAGGTAAGATCAGACATAAAAAAATTTTCTTTAAATACATAGTGTTGAGTTTTTTGATTCTCAAATGTATTTAAATGAAAAAGTGAAATGTCCCATATCATATCATATAGTAATAAACGGGACAATCTTTTTTAGGTTTTGTATGTTTTTTTCTTTTCTACGGTTATAGGAGAGCCTTCAGCCAGTATAACAGAGGTAGGCTTTACGCTATTTAAAAACTCAAAATCATTACCATAATTGGCTTTAAAGTCTATATGTGACCTATAGCTTGTAACAGGATATTGTACCCATCTGGGGTGTGTTACTTCATATTCATTTGTTTTATCTTTTGTTACTCTTGCGTAACCCCAGTAATGTTCGGTAATGAACTCGGCTTCGCTATTTTCTTCAATTTCTACAGGGTTATTTTTGGCGGTAACTTTTAGAAATTGCCAGCCGCTACTTAATCGCCAGTGGTATTCAATGATGATAGAATTTTTTTCCTTTTTCCAGTAATGGCGCATAGGGAGTGTTTGATAGCGCTCTTTATAGATAGTATTTGCAATGAAAGTAATTGCCGGTTTGGGAACTATCTCTTTGATAAAAACTACACCGCGCCGCCATTGGTCACCTACTTTTCTTTTTACATAGAACCGAAGGTTTACTTCTTCAAAGGAAATATGATATGGAATTTTAACCCCTAAAAGCTTGGTGTTAACAAACATAAAACCTACCATGCTTACATAGCACTTACTGTTCCAGAAGTCTAACTCAGTACCAAAAGGGATATGTTTTTTCAATACCGAAGGATCTACTTCATAATTTGCGATTGCAAGTTTTCTCCACTCAGCTTTTAAAAAACTCATCTAATTTACTTTTGTTCGGGCAAGTAAATGGCCGGAATAGGGTTTTCTTTAGATTCCTGGGCCCAATAGATATTTATGACCCACCAACGATTGCCATCATCCAGAAGCTGGATACTATTGATTCCACGCATGAACGGAACAGTATCTTTTTTACTATGGAAAGTTTCATAAGTACTAAATACCTGAGTAATATTGCCAAACGTATTTGTACTACGGGATATTTCAGCTTCAAAAAACCCATTTTCAACTAACCACTTTCCTGAAGCAGTAATATAATCTTCGGGGGTCATATAACGAACACCGTATGTTCCTTCTTTACTTTTTCCTGAAGGAATTAATTTTGCACCGGGTTTAAATAAATACCTAAAGAGTTCCCAATTCCTTTCTTCTCCTTTTTCTCCTGAAATTACACTATATAATGTTTCAATTGTACTGTCCAGCGTTTGTACCTTATCAAGATATTTCTCACTACTATTTTGCGCATGTATTGTCGAAACAATACAACAACAAATTAAAATTAAATATTTCATGTTTTCTGTAATTTGATTAAGGCTTGAATGTTTCCCTGTATCGCATATAAAAAGAAACCTCACATTTTTCGTGAGGTTTCTATTGAGCTTTTATTCTTTGACACCTTTATTTACTTTTTCGGGAAGTACTTCGTAGCCCATATTATATAAAGTAAAACCAAAAATATCTGCAAATTGTTCGATCGTCTTACTCACAGGAGTTCCTGCACCATGGCCGGCATCGGTCTCAATGCGAATCAATACAGGGTTCTTTCCTGCTTGTTTATCCTGTAATTCTGCAGCATACTTAAAACTATGTGCGGGAACTACGCGGTCATCATGATCTCCTGTGGTAATTAAAGTAGCCGGGTATGCTACTCCTGGCTTTACATTATGAACGGGGGAGTACCCTTTTAAATAATCGAACATTTCTTTACTGTCTTGTGCAGTACCATAATCGTATGCCCAACCTGCACCGGCAGTAAAAGTATGGTACCTAAGCATGTCCAATACGCCCACAGCGGGTAATGCGACCTTCATTAGGTCCGGGCGTTGCGTCATTGTAGCACCTACCAATAGACCACCGTTAGAGCCTCCGCGAATAGCCAGGTAATCACTTGAGGTATATTTATTTTCAATTAAGTATTCAGCTGCAGCGATAAAGTCATCAAATACATTTTGTTTTTTCATTTTAATTCCGGCATTGTGCCACTTTTTCCCATATTCACCACCGCCACGTAAGTTAGGCACTGCATAAACACCCCCTTGTTCCATCCATACAGCATTGGTAATACTAAAACTTGGGGTTATGCTTATATTGAAACCACCATAACCATAAAGTATCGTTGGGTTTTTTCCATCAAGTTTCAACCCTTTTTTATAGGTAATGATCATAGGAACTTTTGTACCGTCTTTAGAGGTATAGAATATTTGCTCACTTTTATAATTATCTGGATTGAAGTCGATTTCGGGCTTTTTATATAATTCTGAAGTACCTTCAGCTATATTATACTTGTAAATACTTCCGGGAGTTACATAATTTGTAAATGAATAATATAATTCTTTCTCCTCTTTTTTAGCATTAAAACTACCAGCACTTCCCACGCCGGGCAGTTCAACTTCACGAACGAGGTTTCCGTCAAAATCATATTGTAAAACCTTTGAAACGGCATCTACCATATATTCTGCAAAAAAGTATCCACCACCGGATGAGGGTATCAATACATTTTCTGTTTCGGGAATGAAATCTACCCAATTTTCCGGAGAAGGATTGGAAGCATCTACAGTAACAATTTTCCTGTTAGGAGCATTAAGGTTAGTAACAATAAATAGTTTTGTGCCAACATTATCAATGATATATGAATCACTGTCCGTATGATCCAGGATGGTAATAAATTTACTATCGGGTTGAGAAAGGTCTTTCAAAAAAAGCTTATTTCCTGAAGTAGAAACACTTGCGCTTACCTGTAGATAGTGATTGTCTTCACTTACAAAGCCATTGACATAACGATGTTTTTCCGATGGGATCCCGCCATAAACAAGCTTATCCTCACTTTGCTTAGTCCCTAATTTATGATAGTATAATTTATGTTGATCTGTTTTGGCAGAAAGTTCACTGCCTTTAGGTTTATCATAACTGGAGTAGTAAAAACCATCATTCGCTTTCCAGGACAGGCCGCTAAATTTTACATCAACAATAGTATCTTCTATAACTTCTTTTGTTTCGGTATTCATCACCAATATTTTGCGCCAGTCACTTCCTCCTTCAGAAATGGTGTATGCTGCGGTTTTACCATCTTCCGAAAAGCTTAGGTTTCCTAATGAAATGGTTCCATCTTCTTTAAAAGTATTGGGATCTAAAAATAATTGAGCCGTACCCGGGTCTTCGCCGGTCTTATACCTATAAATGGCGTATTGGTTTTGAAGCCCGTCATTTTTATAATAATAAGTATAGTCTCCTTCTTTGAAAGGCGCCCCCACCTTTTCATAATTCCATAATGCTGAAAGGCGTTCTTTTAGTTCTGACCGAAAAGGAATATTGTCCAAATATCCAAAAGTTACTTCATTTTGAGATTTTACCCAGGCTTCAGTTGCTTCGCTTCGGTCATCTTCCAGCCATCGATACGGGTCTTTTACTTCTACTCCAAAATATGTGTTTACAGTATCGACTTTTTGAGTATTTGGGTAAGTCACAGCAATAGGTTCTTTTTTTTGTTCTTCTTTACAGGCCATTACAACCAGTGCAATAAGAACAGGAATAATTAGTTTTTTCATTTTGTGAATGATTTAATAGCCGTAAATGTACTAAAAACTAGCCTTCTATATGGTTATAGAACTGTTAGAACAATAAAATTAGTATGAATAAATGACTAATACTGAAATAATGGTCGATAAGCTTTCCAGTATTTATAAATTAAAATACCATTGATAACGCCAATTATCAATGCCTGAAAAATGTCCGGCATGTCTAAAAACAAATGAAATAGCAGGATATTAGCCGAGATAGGAACAAGTAATAATAAAGCAAAAGGTACCCACTTGTTGATCAATAAAAGAAGCCCTACAAAAATTTCGAAAACGGCTACTACATAAAGTACATATCCGGTAGCTTGAAGAGAGGATATAAAATTGGCAGCTTCTGCAGGCATATCCGGGGTTGGCATAAAGCCAATAAATTTATTAAGCCCAAAAACCAATAGGCCCAGGCCGAGAATTATACGAAGGATTTTAGTAAAAGTTGAATTCATAGGGATGGTTATTAATGTTGAATAACTAAATATACTGAAAAATAAAAAATTCACTCACAGCTATATAAGTGAATAATTATTGTAGTACCCCTTAAGTAAAATAAACCGGAATTAGACCAACTCTTCGGTAACCAGATATTCGGCAATTTGAATGGCATTTGTTGCCGCCCCTTTGCGTAGGTTATCACTTACTATCCACATATTTAAAGTGTTGGGCTGTGTTTCATCTCTACGGATCCTTCCCACAAAAACCTCATCTTTATTGTGAGCATATATAGGCATTGGATATGTATTGGTATCCGGATTATCCTGTACTGTAATACCCGGAACCTCGTGAAGCAATCTACGTACTTCACTTAGGTCAAAATCATTTGTAAATTCAACATTTACCGCCTCACTATGCCCTCCGGCAGTTGGGATCCTTACCGCTGTTGCCGTTACCGAAAAAGTGCGGTCCCCCAATATTTTTTGTGGCTCACGGGCAAGTTTCATTTCTTCTTTTGTATACCCATTGGCTTCAAAAACATCACAATGAGGCAAAGCATTTTTATGAATAGGGTATGGGTATGCCATTTCACCCGACACTCCCTGAATTTCATTTTCCAACTGAGCGACAGCCTTTACACCTGTTCCCGAAACAGATTGGTAAGTGGATACCACAACACGCTTCATACTATACTTTTTATGGAGCGGTGCCAGTGCCATTACCATTTGGATGGTAGAACAGTTTGGGTTGGCAATGATCTTATCTTCTGAAGTTAATACATGAGCATTAATTTCCGGTACGACCAACTTTTTGGACGGATCCATTCGCCATGCCGAAGAATTATCGATCACAGTGGTTCCAACCTCGGCAAATTTCGGAGCCCATTGTAATGAAGTATTTCCTCCTGCAGAAAAAATAGCGATATCCGGTTTCGCGGCAATAGCATCTTCCATTCCTATGATCTTGTGTGAATGTCCTTTAAAGTTCAATTCCTTTCCTATAGAAGTTACAGAAGCCACCGGAAGCAATTCGGTAACAGGAAAGTTACGTTCTTCCAACAGTTTTAACATCACCGTGCCTACCATTCCGGTTGCACCTACCAAAGCTACTTTCATTTATCTCTTTAATTTAGGTTCAAAAATAAGGGATAGCTTTCAATTTTTTCAGAATAAAAAGCAAAAAAAGACCCTTCCGAACTTTCGGAAGGGTTTAATTAATATAGGTAGTGTAGCGGTCGCTACAAGTTCAATTATCTTTTTTTCAGTTCGTCACGAATTTCAGCAAGCAATTCTTCCTGAGTAGGGCCTGCAGGCTCTGCAGGAGCTTCTTCAACAGGTTTCTTTGTCTTATTGTAGGCCTTAACGATCATAAAAAGAACAAACCCTACAATGATCAAATTGATAATAGAGTTAACCCATTTACCGTACATGATCGCATTTTCTGCTTTTTCAACTGTTCCGTCCGCAGCCACTACCGCCTCATCAAGAACAATTTTCATGTCGGCAAAATCCAGTCCGCCGGCAAAATGTCCAACAAATGGCATTACAATATCATTTACAAATCCATTAACCACCAAGCCTATTGCGCCCGCGAGTAATACTGCAACGGCAAAGTCAATGACATTGCCGGTCATAATGAAATCCTTAAATTCTTTTAACATTTTTGATGGGTTTATATAGTTAATAACCACTAATTTAAATAAAAAGAATTGCTTTTTATAAAATATAATGTATGCAACATATTATTTGTGGCAAACAATTCTTTTAACGCGTTGAGAAACAGCTGTTAAAAGCTCATATGGAATCGTATTGATAACTTCCGACAGTTCCTCAACAGAGGGGTTTTCACCAAAAACAACAACTTCATCACCGTCAATACATTCAATATTTGTAACATCCACCATGATCATGTCCATACAAACATTACCCACAATGGGTGCTTTTTGACCGTTTATGGTTACCCATCCTTTTCCGTTACCAAAAGCACGGCTTATGCCATCTGCATGCCCAATAGGCAGTGTCGCGGTTCGAACAGGTTTTTCGGCTTTAAAGCCCATATTATAGCCCACCGTTTCACCAGTTTCAATTTTATGTATCTGTGAAATCACAGTTTTTAAAGTAGAAACAGGTTTTAAGCTTTTATTTTCTTCGGGATCGTTGCCAAAACCATATAGACCTATTCCGGTTCGAACCATATCGAATTGCGCTTCGGGATAGTTAATAATTCCAGACGTGTTTAAAGTGTGTAAAAGAGGTTTGTAGCCTAGTTTTTCAATTAATTTTTCTGAAATATCTTGGAAGCTGTTTATTTGTTGTAATGTAAAATTCCGTTCGTTTTCATCTTCACTGGCTGCCAGGTGTGATAAAATGGATTGAACCTTTACACTTTGTGTTTTTGAAAGGGTTTCGACTATAAAAGGAATGTCTTCTTTTCTGAAACCCAATCGGTTCAAACCGGTATTGAACTTTAAATGAATAGGATATAACTTTTGCTTATTCTTTTCTGCAAAGGCAATAAACTTTTTAAGCATTGTGCGGGAATAAATACTAGGCTCTAAACAGCGATTTAGAATGACATTGAAGTTTGCAGGTAAAGGATGCAGGACCAAAATAGGAATTTCAATTTCTGTATCACGCAAGCTAACCCCTTCATTTGCATAGGCTACAGCTAAATAAGCTACACCTAATTCAACCAGCTCTTTGGCAACGACGGAAGCGTCACTCCCATAACCAAAAGCTTTTACAACGGCCAACACTTTAGTATTTCTTTCTAGTTTTGATGTAAGATAGCGGTAATTATGACCTAATGCA
>JANQOS010000110.1 GCA_028285705.1 Altibacter sp. | reverse complement strand
AATAAATAAAAACCAAAACCTTCTGAAACTGATGGAGCACGAGATGCATATGAAATTCCAATAGACATATCAAATGCATTGACCTTTTTTGAATATTGTGCCGACACACTTGATAAAAATCTATTTTGTGCAGCGTCCATATCCGGGTAAAAAATCTTAAGGCTGTTGAGCCCAAACTCATCGGCTACAAAATTATTTTGATAGGTAATTCTGGTAGCCAGTTTTAATTCTGCTTTTTCAAAAGCAATATTATCTTCTACATAAACTCCGGTATTCAATGTTCTCACATCTGGCCAGGTAAGCATAAACATGGCAGACTGATTTGAATCATTAGGATACATGGTCATTTCTGCTAGCGATCGATTGTAAAACCCGTCTACTTTAAATAAAAGATCGTGCTTTTCTTGCTTTAATCTTGCTTGCGAATAAATCCCATAAGTGTCACTCCATCCAGGCATATCCATTCGGATAGGTACATCCGGACGTTGTGAGTCATCCATAATGTGCGTTATAGAATTTCCATATAATTTGGATTCCCAATTTGTGAATGCGCCCAAATGCAGTTGTTCATAACCCACTGAGTATATAAAAGCTCTTGCTAAAGAAACATCCATTGGTAACGAAGGATAGCCTACATCACGAGCTTCATCAAAAATAAATGTGGTGGTAAGCTTTCGCTCTTCATCTAATAATAACCCACCATTAAATGAGAGGTTATATTTTTCAAATTGTGAGTATAAAACCTCCTCACCACCGCCAGCGGTATAATTTTTCGCTTTACGGTAAATAACATCTGCATCTATAAAGAACTTTTCTTCAGAAAAATTGATATCGGCGCCAATTATCTTTTGTTGGTTATTAGATTCAAATCCATCTTCTATACTTACTTTAAGATAGTCTTCTCTAAAACCAGTTTTATCAAGTTTTAGATCGATAGCTCCGCCAATGCAAGCACCGTGCTCACTTCCTTTTTGGCCAGAAGCTACAGTTACTTTAGAAAGGTTAGAAACATCTACATAAGATGTTATCGGGTCCATTTTATCGGTACAGGCAGCAAAAATGCGCATACCATCTATAGTAACGGATAGCCGTTCTGAAGCCATATTATTAATAGTAGGCTCCCAGGCATAAGCACCACGCTTAATCATAGTTATTTGCTGTGATTTCTCCAGGTATTCATCTACAGAAGAAAGTGGCTTAGACTCTCGTTGATAAGCCAGTTCTTTCTTTGGTGAAATGATAAGGACCTCATTGAGTTGGTGGATTTTCAGGCTATCCGTGCATACACCATTACATTGTTCTGAACAAGCATCGGTACATTCTTTAGACGTTTCTTCTTGACTATAACCTGCCACTGAAATTAAGAATACTACTACAATACTTAACAATCTAAGATTGCTTGAATGCCCAAAATTAAGATATGACAATCCACCTATATCTTTTAAATATTTCATAGATATAAGAATTAATTAATAAGTTTATTGATTACATACGTGTAATGTCTTTATAAGAGAACATCTACACTTGTATCCGGTAAAATAATCATGCAGGCTTTGGTGGTGGAGTTGTATTAGAAACAAAAAGCTTTGAATAAAGATTTTGTGAAGTATTAAAATTATGTTCTATGATATTTTTCTCAATAATGAACAATTTGTAATTAACTAAAGACTCACAAAAAAGAATGACAGGGATCTCTATATTCTGGTGAGAGTTATAAGGAGTGTTTTCTGTATCCTGCGCTTCTTTTGCCAGTTGTTTTGTGAGATAACATTTACCATTACATTTTAGTTCTGGTTTATCTCTATTTTCACAAAGTACATTTACAATATACTCATAGTTTGAAACATAATCAACGACAGGCCATAGTGGCTTGAAAAGCATTATGGAAGAAAACATGATGAGTATTATGGTCTTCATTTGCAATTGTTTTACAGATAAATAGTTTACCTATAAATAACATTACAAATTTAGGTGGTGCTCAGATCAAAAAAGATGATAAAAATCATATAAAGAAAAATTCTTTTTATCCTTAAATGGCTATAATTAACCTTAGTGACCCCTTTGTTTTAATCTATAGTTATAAAAAACGGCGGGAGCGCTGCGACAAAGAGACTATTTAACCCTTTTTATAAAACAAATCGGTAGGTCATTTTTAACAAAAAGATGTTTTCCGGTTTTTGATCCAAGATCCCTGTTTTTAATCCTCTGAATAAATGAACAGA
Source organism: Altibacter sp. (assembly GCA_028285705.1). GTDB lineage: Bacteria > Bacteroidota > Bacteroidia > Flavobacteriales > Flavobacteriaceae > JANQOS01. Next base: position 11,994 of record JANQOS010000110.1, on the reverse strand, counting down.
TGGATCTGTTGAACTCGTTACCCCTTGTGACCACACTAAAAATATCTCGGATCCAGGAATATATTCCCAACGTATCACCAAATTAGAACGAAACTGTACGAAAGAAAAATTGGGATCACCTATTTCATAGTCCGTTTTTCCATCAATATCTTCATCAACTAGATATGTTTCATTGGCTTGATCGTAAGAAATTTGGTTGTTATCTAATAATTGAAAACGATCATTAAAACGGTCTGCTATTGGATCTGTGATGTACTTAAAGTCTGTATATTTTCCACGAGAAATAAATGGTTGCCCATAATACTGTATAGTAAGATTGGGGTTTATGGTATAATTAATTCTAACAGATGTACTTAAAGTTTGCTGGTCTATAGTCGCGTTTATGTATCTGGTTTGATTTTCAGTTTCTATATTTTCCACAAACTGTAGTTCATCGTCATTTTTTGAAAAATCCGGCCTTAGAGATATACTTAAGGCATCTAATGGCTTATATGTAACACCAAGCTCAATTGAATATGAACTGGACCCGGCATCACTGTAAAAAGACGCAAAGGGGTCAAATCGTACTTGTTTCCTGTCATCTGTATTAAGCCAAAAATGACCTCCTAAACCACTGGAATATTTTAATCGCGGACCTCCTCTTAATGCAGAATTTGAAAACTGCATGGCTGTTATATTCACTCCGCCTCCGGCCCACCAATTATTTTTAAACTGCATATTGGTATTAACATTCCATTGTAATGAATTATGATTTCCTTCAAAATCCCAAACACTCCAATGGTTGTAATTGAAGTTTAGGCTTCTAAATATTCCAAAAGGTTTTAAGAACCTGTATCCCATCCAAAAATTATGTCGTATGTCATCGGCTTTTCGTTGAAATCCAAGGTCATTGAATTCCAATTCGGGAGATCGCCATGAAAAACCACCTTCAAACCTAAACTTGTTTCCCGACTTACCTAACTGAGCATTACCTCCGGTTCCTGTTAGTGAGGTCCTTGTTTCATCTACTTCAACATGACTGGCGTCTACTCTGTTGAACAGATGGCGAATAGAATTTTGAGTGTCAGTTATTGCTTCTTCACTCCCATTGACGGTGCTCAAAACCATATCTCCTAATATATACCATGACCTATTTTTCCATTGATGTTTAAAATCCAATCCTCCTACATAGGCTGATTTATGTAGAAAATCCAAATTATCTTCTAGTTTCCTATTGGTAGCTGTAAAAACACCTCCAATAAATGTATTACTATTGTTAAAATCCTTTTGAAGTCGGCCCACAAAGTAGTTGGTAAGTGGTTCTACCAATTCTTTTGTTCTTTGCCCATTGTCATCGATCTCTGCATATTCTTTATCAGTAACACTTTCTAATACACCTATGGACCAACCATCTTTGGTTTTGCCGCTAAATTTTGCAGCACCTAGTATGGTTGTATTTTGTGGTTGATCTATAAAGGCGTCATCAGACGTATCCGGATATCCTTGAGGGCTTCTTCCTATTCGTCTTGAATAAAATATGTTATCAAATCCAAAGGTATTACCGGAAATAGATGGAGAAAGGCGGTAGTTGAAAATATTCTTGTTCTCAACAAAAAAGGGCCGTTGCTCTCTAAAGAAAATTTGGAAGCCATCCAGTTGTATAGATGCAGGGTCTGCTTCTACCTGGCCAAAATCCGGATTCACTGTGAAATCCAGTGTAAGATCATTGGTAATCCCAATTTTAGCATCCAGGCCTCCATTCAATTTAAAATCACTTCCATCCCTGAAAGGGTTTCCTTCTTCGGTCGGATATGTTTCTAACTGTGTAACGGTAAATGGCTGTATTTCTATCTGTTTTTGTGGTTTTAACCCTTTTAACCCGTGTAATTCACCATATTCACTCACCCAACCGGGAACCTCATTAGGTTTACGTTGCCATAAAGAACGTTCTTGCTTTCTAAAAAAGCGCCGCTGTACCTGAAGCCCCCAAACCTGATCGTCATTATCGTTAAATCGCAGCTGACTTAAAGGTATCTTCATTTCACAGATCCATCCTTCGGCATCTATACTCGCTTTTGTGGTCCAAATAGGATTCCAGCTACTGTCTTCATTGTTTCCATTCTCCGACCCAAAATAATCTGATTTAACCCCTACGGCCGAAGTTATAAACGAAAACGTAGTTCGTAGATCATGATAGCTGTCCAAACTAACCTCTACCCAGTCGCCATCATAGGAGTCGCGCCTTCCCATGCGTTTAACAATACTATCCGGGGACTTGTCATACGCTCTAATTCCTATATATAAATGCTTGGCATCGTATACAATTTTAAACTTGGTTTGCTCACTTGGAGGCGTATTCTCATCCGGCCTACGCTCTATAAAATCTGCTCCCCATTCTACAATTTCCCATACCGCATCATCGAGCTTACCATCAATTATCGGGGCATCTATATTCTCTATGGATTTGGTTGTATATATTTTTTTTGGAACTGAAACAGGCTCTTGGGCATTTGCGGAACTAAAAGTTAGAAATAATACTATGGGTAAGTAAATAAATAGAGGTTTCATATGGATTGATTAGAAGTGATTCATGAGATATATTAGGAAACTTCTTGTCCGCTAAATATTTCAAAAAAATTCACTTTTTTTGATTGATTGTTTTTTTAAAGACCCTACGTTTTACAAATTGTTACACATTGAGTTTTAGAAAATATCTTACAAAAAACAAAACCCTATCTGTCACATCCCTTGATAAAGATCCTAGATCGGGTTCTTAATTCAATACATTTCCACTACCGGAAAGGCCGGTATCATATACGTTTTGTTTTAAGTCAAAAGGATGGTAATAAGATTCTTTAAAAAAATGAGCAAAAGAGCTTGAATATCACAAAAAAGTGATACAACTCAATTTTTAATGACAAGTAGGTTTTTTTAACCCAAAAAAGCTTCAATCTCACTAATAAAACGATCTGCTAGTGCGTCGGCTTCGGTTTGTGATTTCGCTTCGGTATAAATTCGGATGATAGGCTCAGTATTGGATTTACGCAGATGCACCCAATTTTCAGCAAAATCGATCTTTACGCCATCTATAGTAGTAATTTCTTCCGAAGCATAGGTCGTTGAGATCGTTTTCAGAATAGCATCAACATCCAATTGCGGTGTTAACTGGATCTTCTTTTTGCTCATATAATAAGAAGGATATTGCTTTCGAAGCTCACTTACCGGTAGATTTACCTCGGCCAAATGACTTAAAAACAAAGCGATTCCCACCAAGCTGTCACGCCCGTAATGTAGTTCCGGGTAAATAATACCTCCATTTCCTTCACCGCCAATAACAGCATGGGTCTCTTTCATTTTCTCTACCACATTTACTTCCCCTACCGCACTCGCAGTATAAGACCCTCCGTGTCCTTGTGTTACATCACGTAAGGCCCTGGAAGACGACATATTGGAAACCGTGTTTCCCGGAGTATGTTTTAGAATGTAATCTGCTACTGCAACAAGTGTATATTCTTCACCAAACATCTCTCCTTTCTCATCCACAAATGCCAGGCGGTCCACATCCGGGTCAACGACAATTCCAAAATCAGCACCTTCCTCAACTACCTTAGCCATCAGATCTGTTAAATGCTCCTTTAAAGGTTCCGGATTATGTGGAAAATGGCCGTTAGGTTCACAAAACAGCTTTACAGGATGTACTCCCAAAGCTTCCAGTAAAAGAGGTACTGCAATACCTCCGGTAGAATTTACACCATCAACAACCACTTTTAATTTTGCTTTCTTTATAGCTTCTACATTTACCAACGGGAGTTCCAGGATCTCGTCAATATGCATATCGATATAGGCTTCATTTACCGTAATTTTTCCCAAAGCGTCTACTTCGTTGAAATTGATCTCGCCGGTTTCGGCTATATCGAGTATTTGCTGCCCTGCCTGTGCATTCAAAAATTCGCCTTTATTATTGAGTAACTTCAAAGCATTCCATTGTTTTGGATTGTGACTGGCCGTTAAAATGATCCCACCATCTGCATGTTCCAGGGCTACAGCAACCTCCACTGTAGGAGTAGTTGACAGTCCCACGTCTATTACATGAATTCCCATTCCCACCAAAGTATTCATTACCAATTGTTGGATCATTTCACCGGAGATTCTTGCATCTCTCCCTATCACAACACAATACGTTTCTTTATCTCTTTGCTTCTTTACCCAACTACCGTAAGCAGCCGCATATTTTACCACATCTATTGGAGTTAAATTATCGCCTTGTGTTCCACCAATGGTTCCCCGTATTCCCGAAATGGATTTAATTAATGTCATTTATCTCAATTTTTCAGCAAAGATACTTTTTTAAAAACACAATTCTTTGACACTATTTTGTAAATTGTACCGTATGAATTTTCTCGCACATATTTATCTTTCCGGAGATGATGAAGGAATTACCATTGGTAATTTTATTGCAGACGGAATTAAAGGGAAAAGGTATCTAAAATACCCTCAACAAATAAAAAAAGGAATACTCCTGCATCGTGCCATAGACAGCTTCACAGACCAACATCCTACCGTTAAGCAAAGTACAGCAAGACTTCATGAAAACTATGGACATTATAGTGGTGTGATCGTGGATATTTTATATGATCATTTTCTGGCAAAAAACTGGAGTGAATATCATCCCCGGCCTCTGGCCGAATATGTGGAAGAATTCTATGAACTACTAAGAAGCAATTTTCAAATATTACCCGCTCGTATTCAACGAATGATGCCCTATATGATAGCAGATAACTGGCTGTTAAGCTATGCTACCGTGCCCGGAATAAGTAAGATCCTGGCACAAATGAACGTTAGGACCAAACGTGTTTCCAAAATGAATTTTGCCGTGATCGAATTAGAGCAATATTATGACGAATTTGAAGCAGAATTTACTTCCTTTTTTAAAGAGTTAATTGACTATTCTTCAAAAAGATTAAAAGAACTATGAGACTATTTAATTACTTTTTTATTGTATTACTGCTTGTTTCCTGTAAAAAGGATATTAAGCAGGCAAGCATCGAAATACAGCCTAAACAACCGGTCATAGCCGAAAAAGCAATGGTAGTTTCCGCTAGAGAAGAAGCGTCAAGGATAGGTGTTGAAATTTTAAAGAAAGGTGGTAATGCTTTTGATGCTGCTATTGCTACCGAAATGGCATTGGCAGTCACATATCCGTATGCAGGTAACCTGGGAGGTGGCGGTTTTATGGTGTATCGTACACAATATGGAGAACTGGGGGCCTTCAATTATAGAGAAAAAGCTCCTATTGCCGCTTCAAAGGACATGTATCTGGATGAAAACGGTGTATACCTTTCTGAAAAAAGTAAGGTAGGAAGCCTTGCCGTTGGAGTTCCGGGTTCTATTGCAGGAATTTTTGCGGTACATGAAAAATTAGGGTCTTTACCTATGGAAGAAATTTTAAAACCGGTGATACAATTAGCATATAGAGGCTTTGCCGTGACAGAAAAACAAGCAGAACGATTTTCTCATTACCGGGCAGTTTTTGAAGAAGTGAATCAGGAGGCTTCTCTTTTTACCAAAGTATATAGAGCAGGAGATACTATCAAAAATACAGCATTGGGTGCTACTCTAAGCCGAATCTCAAAAAACGGCCGGGCCGAATTTTATCGTGGTGAGACCGGTAAAAAGCTGGTTGCATATATGAGATCTAAAGGAGGGATCATTACAATGGAAGACCTCAACGCCTATGAAGCCCAATGGCGGGAACCTATAGTCTTTAAATACAAGGATCTAAGAGTGATCTCTATGTCTCCCCCGTCCAGCGGTGGTGTATGTTTGGCCCAGATATTAAAAATGCTGGAACCGTTTCCGTTATCAGAATATGGTCATAACACTGCAAAATCTATCCAGCTTATTGCCGAAGCGGAGCGCCGTGCCTATGCGGATCGAAGCTTTTACCTGGGCGATCCGGATTTTGTAGATAACCCCATCGATTCACTATTGGACGAGGCTTATCTGAAAGACAGAATGGAAACTTTTTCTTTTGAGTCCGCAACTCCTTCAGAAACAATTAGCTATGGAAATATTACCGGTTACGAAAGTCCCGAAACAACGCACTACTCTATTGTAGATCAATTTGGGAATGCAGTTTCTGTTACCACTACGCTCAATTCCGGTTACGGATCAAAATTATATTCTAAAGAATTGGGATTCTTTCTAAACAACGAAATGGACGATTTCAGCGCCAAACCCGGAGAACCAAATATCTATGGCCTGGTTGGTGGCAAAAGCAATGCGATCGCCCCACAAAAAAGGATGCTAAGTTCCATGACCCCTACTATTGTAGAAAAAAATGGTAAGCTATGGATGGTCGTGGGAACTCCCGGAGGGGCAACTATTATAACTTCTGTGTTACAAACGATCCTCAATGTCTACGAATTTGATATGAACATGCAAGAAGCAGTAGATGCTCCGCGTTTTCATCATCAATGGCTTCCAGACGCCATTAGATATGAACTGGATATGTTTCCGAAGGAACTTATACGGGAACTTGAGCAAAAAGGGTATCCCAATAACACCGAAACTGACCCAATAATTGGTAAAGTTGATGCAATTTTGGTACTGCCAGATTCAAAATTGGAAGGAGGGGCCGACCGAAGAGGAGATGATACTGCAGTAGGATTTTAACAGCTAAAGTGGAATTTTAAGTAGTTTGTCCGACAACTTCTACCATATATCGAATTGTAAGTATTTTACTACAAAATGAGGTTAAAAACGTTAAATTTGAAGATAATAACTATAAAACGTAGGAATTATCACATAAAAATACATAATTGTTTTGCATAATTGGGGCTAAAAATTCACATTAGGTTTGAATGAAGTTATCCAGGTGAAGTAAATTTATCTTTGCAGTAAGCACCCCGTTTTCTTTTCAGAAAAACAATTATCAATCATCTATTTTTTTGTGATTATTAATCATGAGAAGTAAATCTTTCTTTAAGGATTTGTTTGCCCTCATCCCATTGCTCTTTAGTGGGCTTCTTTGTATTGCACTAATATTTCTTCTTTGGCAAAAGGTAACTACTACTCCTAATTTTATCGAAACGCTTGCAAACCTTACTACAATCTTTATAGCTATTAGCGGCTTTTTAAGTGCCATTATTATGGTTTTTTTAGCTATTTCTGCGGTAAATATGAAAAAAAGCCGTGCAATGGTCATTGACAACCTTGGTAAGGTCACACAAAAAATGCATCATTTCAGGTCTATAGTAGAACTACTCTTTCGTTCGAAAATATGGCTTCCCGGACTACGCGAATATATTGATGATGAATTTGCAGGGCTCACTTTTTTTGAGGTCAAGGAGTTTTATAAAGGAAAGTCTAAAATTGCGATTGAATTTCTTCAGGAAAACCACAATTATGCAGATACCGAAAATTTGTATCTGGAATTGAAATCGCTACTCATGACAAGCCCAAAGGATAAAAGTATTCCCGAGAATATCAGTTATCCAAAAATGTACAATAAAGGGATTGTGGAAAAATGGTTAGAGCACAAATGTGGATCGGGACTATGGTATTATTTTGGTTACAAATTCGCGATCTATAAAGAGGCGTTGGATCTGGGAGCTGTTTTTGAAAGGCATCAGGATAAGATCATGACCCTTGCAAATACAATTGACAGCGAGGCTTTTGAAGATTCATCGTTCAATGAAGTGTTTCTCTCGAAGCTAGGAGAATACATGACCAAGGAAGTTCTTCCAAAATTATATCAGTTTCAAGACAAATCCGGCAAGAATATGCCAGCCATCATGCGTTATTTGTACAGCATCTTTTTACTCCTAACCCTCTTTGGAGTGCTGTTGCCTTTATGCTATCTGCTGTTCAGCCTTCCAATAATAACACTGATCATTAGTTTCGGATTTGTTGTTAGTGTCATTTTCTTTATAAGTATTAGTTTCTACCCGTTTCTATCCAGGGAAATAAATAGTTAGAGGGTTAATTTCATTTATTTTTATTTTGTTCAAAAATTAACAACTTCGCACACACTTACCCTATAAATTTTCAATACAATTAAGTACCTTTGCAAATTATGGTAAAAAGTAACGATTTTATTGAAGTTCTTGGAGCTAGAGTTCATAATTTAAAAGACATAGATGTTCGTATCCCCAGGGAGCAACTGGTAGTAATTACAGGACTTTCGGGTAGTGGAAAATCCTCACTGGCCTTTGATACCATTTATGCCGAAGGACAACGGCGCTATATTGAAACTTTTTCAGCTTATGCACGCCAGTTTTTAGGTAGCCTGGAGCGTCCGGATGTCGATAAGATCGAAGGTTTGTCTCCTGTCATCGCAATTGAACAGAAAACAACCAGTCGCAGTCCGCGTTCTACAGTAGGTACCATTACAGAGATCTATGATTTCCTACGGCTCTTCTACGCGCGTGCCAGTGATGCATACAGTTATAATACCGGTGAAAAAATGATCAGTTACAGTGATGAACAGATCAAACAGCTTATCATCAACGATTTCAACAATAAAAAAGTAAGTGTACTTGCGCCCATAGTTCGCTCCCGTAAAGGGCATTATCGTGAATTATTTGAACAGATCGCCAAACAAGGTTTTTTAAAGGTACGTGTGGATGGCGAAGTAATGGACCTGGTCAAAGGGATGAAAATTGACCGTTATAAAACGCATGATATTGAAATTGTTATAGACCGCCTAAAGATCTCTGAAGAAAACGATACGGACAAACGTCTTTCTGAAACGATCGTTACAGCGATGTACCACGGTGATGACGTGCTTATGGTCCTGGACAATGAAACAAACGAAGTTCGTTATTTTAGCCGTTCCCTCATGTGTCCGTCCAGCGGTATCTCCTATCCCAATCCGGAACCCAACAACTTCTCTTTTAATTCTCCAAAAGGAATGTGCCCACATTGTAAAGGGCTGGGGCAGTTGCATGAAGTTAACCTCGATAAAATAGTACCTAACAAAAAATTGTCCATCAAACAAGGTGCTTTGGCTCCTCATGGGCCACAAAAAAGCAATTGGGTCTTTAAACAGTTAGAACTTATTGCAGAAAGGTATGGTTTTAAACTAAGCGATCCTTTTGAAACTATTCCGCAGGAAGCAAAGGATATCATTTTTTACGGCGGAAATGAAAAATTTGACATTGAATCTAAAACCCTGGGAATCACCAGAACTTATAAAATAGACTTTGAAGGTGTGGCCACTTTTCTGCAAAATACGTTTGAAGCGAATGAATCAAGATCGCTACAGCGGTGGGCAAAAGAATACATGGACAAGATTTCCTGCCCGGAGTGTGAAGGTTCCCGTCTAAGGAAAGAATCTCTTAATTTTAAAATAAACGGTAAAAATATTGCCGAACTCGCGCATATGGATGTGGTCGAGTTGGCAGATTGGTTTGCTAATCTGGAAAAGGACCTTTCTGAAACTCAAATAAAAATTGCTTCCGAGATCATTAAGGAGGTACGTTCCAGGCTTCAGTTTTTAGTGGATGTTGGCCTAACATATCTTGCTTTGGACAGAAGTTCAAAATCACTTTCGGGAGGAGAAGCGCAACGTATCAGGCTTGCAACTCAAATTGGTTCGCAATTGGTAGGCGTGCTTTATATCCTGGATGAACCAAGTATAGGCCTCCACCAAAGGGATAACGAAAAACTGATCCATTCATTAATTCAGTTGAAGAAAATTGGTAATTCAATTATTGTAGTTGAGCATGACAAAGATATGATCGAGCATGCAGACTATGTGATAGATATTGGCCCGGCAGCAGGAAGACATGGTGGAGAAATCGTTTCGGAAGGTGCTCCTTTAGTTATAAAAGAGCATCATACGCTCACTGCGGATTACTTAAACGGCACCAAAGAAATAGAAATTCCTAAAAAAAGAAGAAAAGGAAATGGCAAAGTATTAACACTTAGCGGTGCTACCGGGAATAACCTAAAGAATGTTTCGGTTACTTTCCCGCTAGGGACAATGATCGGGGTGACAGGTGTTTCCGGGAGTGGTAAATCCACATTGATAAATGAAACACTCTACCCTATCTTAAATTCTCATTTTTTTAACGGTGTAAAAAAGCCTATGCCCTATAAAAAAATTGACGGGCTAAAACATATTGATAAGGTTATAGACATTAATCAATCTCCTATTGGACGTACTCCACGCTCCAATCCGGCTACCTATACAGGTGTATTCTCTGAAATAAGGAGCCTCTTTGCCAAAGTACCGGAAGCTATGATCCGTGGTTATAAGCCGGGTCGTTTTAGTTTCAATGTAGCGGGGGGGCGTTGTGAGACCTGTAAAGGAGGAGGCCTACGTGTCATCGAAATGAATTTCCTTCCGGATGTCTATGTAGAATGTGAAACCTGCCAGGGAAAACGTTTTAACCGGGAAACCCTGGAAATTCGTTACAAAGGAAAATCTATTTACGATGTTCTGGAAATGACCATTAACGAAGCCTGTGATTTCTTTGAACCAATCCCAAAAATTTACCGGAAACTAAAAACTATTAAAGATGTTGGTTTGGGGTATATTACCTTAGGACAACAATCCACAACCCTTTCCGGAGGAGAAGCACAACGAATCAAGCTAGCTACAGAGCTCTCTAAAAGAGATACGGGGAATACATTCTACATTCTGGATGAACCCACAACCGGACTGCATTTCGAAGACATTCGTGTCTTGCTGCTGGTACTCACCAAGCTGGTAAATAAAGGAAATACCGTTGTGATTATTGAGCACAATCTGGATGTAATTAAAACCGTTGACCACATTATAGATATAGGCCCCGAAGGAGGAAAAAAAGGAGGTAAGATTATGGCATTGGGCACTCCGGAAGAACTTATAAAAGATAAAAAAAGCTATACGGCGAGTTTTCTTAAAAAAGAACTACATTAGCCTTGTAATCTATGTACATTAGGGTAATCTGGCCTTTAACTGTTCATAAGATATACTTTTAACTGAAGAATGAAGATTAATTGATGAGAAACGAAAGTACACCCAAGAATTGGAATGAAGTAAAGACAAATGACTCCTGGGCGATCTTTAAGATCATGGGAGAGTTTGTAAACGGATACGAAAAAATGAGCCGAATCGGCCCTTGCGTATCCATTTTTGGTTCTGCGCGAACCAAACCTGACAATAAATACTACAAACTGGCAGAGCGCATTGCAAAAAAAATAACTGAGAACGGTTATGGAGTTATTACCGGTGGTGGGCCGGGAATTATGGAAGCAGGTAATAAAGGAGCCCACCTGGCAGGAGGGACATCCGTAGGATTAAATATCACGCTTCCGTTCGAACAACATGACAATCCTTATATAGATAGTGATAAAAGCATAGATTTTGACTACTTCTTTGTACGTAAGGTAATGTTCGTGAAATATTCCCAGGGTTTTGTTGTGATGCCCGGCGGATTTGGAACACTGGATGAATTTTTTGAAGCTTTCACATTGATACAAACGCATAAGATCGATGAATTTCCGCTTATTCTGGTTGGAACTAAATTTTGGACCGGCCTGATGGATTGGATAAAGGATGTGCTCTTAGAACAAAATGGAAATATTAGTCCGGAAGACCTGGACCTGGTACATATTGTTGATACCGAAGATGAAGTATTGAAGATACTAAATGATTTCTACGATAAATTTAATCTAAGTCCTAACTTTTAATCTTATTGTATCCCCCGTAGTATGTATAAAATAACACCTACTTCCTCCTAACATAAAAAATCAATAGAATTCTTGAAAGCAAGTAGGATTATCATATATATCATTCTTTTTTATACCGCATCCATGGGTGCACAGCATGATATCACTATTGATGCAACTCTTAAGCCCGCAAAGAAAGAGATAAATATTACGCAACAAATCACTTATAAAAACACCTCTGCCATTGCTTTAAGTGAACTTTATTTGAACGATTGGGCAAATAGCTTCTCGAGTAAAACAACCCCTCTTGCCAAACGTTTTGCCGAGAACTACGATAGCTCATTTCATTTCGAA
>JANQOS010000099.1 GCA_028285705.1 Altibacter sp. | reverse complement strand
ATTTTGCTCTCTTTGCACATTGTTTTACCTGTAACAAAAATCTGTCGGCAGTCAGAAACATCAGTAGGGCGTTAACCTCTGCCGGAATTGGTGTTTTACGTTTTGATTTTACAGGCCTTGGAGAGAGTGAAGGTGATTTTGAAGACACTAATTTTTCGGGGAATGTGGAAGATCTTATCGCTGCTGCCAATTACCTGGAAAACAACTATGAGGCCCCTTCCCTGCTCATTGGGCATTCTTTGGGAGGTGCTGCGGTGATCTTTGCTGCTTCGGAACTAGTTTCGGTAAAAGCAGTTGCAACCATAGGAGCGCCCAGTAATCCGGAACATGTACAACATTTGCTGCAAGAAGATCTGCCGGAAATTCAGCAAAAAGGAGTTGCTGAAGTGAATTTGGGCGGAAGAAATTTCACGATCAAAAAGCAGTTCTTAGAGGACCTGAAAAAGAGATCGCTGCCGGAAGTTGCCAAAAACCTTCGGAAATCATTATTGATCCTGCATTCACCCCAGGATACTACTGTAGGGATCAAAAATGCCGAAGAGATCTACATTGCTGCACACCATCCTAAAAGTTTTGTATCTCTGGATGGAGCGGACCATTTATTGAGCCATAAAAAGGATTCAATATATACCGGAAAAGTGATCGCAGAATGGGCCTCCCGTTACCTGGAAATTCCCGAAAATTCTAAAATTCGAAGCCAACATGAGGTTGCGGCAAGCCTAGATGGAGAGAGCGGATTTACTACACAAATGAAAGTGGGAAATCACTATATGATGGCTGATGAACCGGAACATGTAGGAGGCAATGATTTTGGTCCTAATCCGTATGAGTTCGTTTCGGCCGGTTTGGCAGCCTGTACTGCCATGACCATTCAAATGTATGTAAGGCGAAAGCAATGGGACCTTAAAAATGTTGAAGTACATATTAATTACGGTAAAGACTATGCCCGGGATTGTGAAGATTGTGAACAGGATTCGGCTAAGATCGACACATTTACACGGGAAATAAAACTGGAAGGTGATCTGGATGAAAAACAGATCGCACGCATACTACAAATAGCAGATAAGTGCCCGGTGCATAAAACACTTCATACCGAAACTCAGGTGATCACAAAGCTTGTTTAAAAAAGCCTGTTTCTTATTTTGGATTATGATGGAATCGTATTACCTTTAATAGCCTCTAATACCTAATCACTAAAAAAAGTACTATGAAAAAATTAGCAGTATGTATCGCAATGATATCGTTTGTAGCTTTTGTGAGTTGTAAAGACACGAAAAAAGAAACAAAAACAGAAGAAGTAACCCAAGAAACGACCGAAAAAGTTATCGCTACTGTAAAAGAAATCGATTTTGGACTGGAATCTAAAAGCGAAAGTACTGCTACCGGCAAAGTTTCTTTTAGAGAAGTTGATGGAGTGGTCACTTTAGAGGCCAATATATTTGGCCTTACTCCGGGGATGCACGCCATTCACATCCATGAAAAAGCAGATTGTTCTTCACCGGATGGAAAATCCACCGGGGGACATTGGAACCCTACCTTTGCACAACATGGCAAATGGGGAGCTACCGAAGGCTATCATAAAGGAGATATTGGAAACATTGAAGCCGATGAAGAAGGAAACGGCTCTATCACTATGCAAACCGACGAATGGTGCATAGGCTGTGGAGACACCAACAAAGACATTCTTGGAAAAGCTATTATTGTACACCAGGGAGCAGATGATTTTGTGACCCAACCTACCGGTGCTGCCGGTGGAAGAGTGAGTTGTGGTGGGATCATTGAGTAAATAAAAGATAAGTAGTTAAAGGTTATATACTTAAATTACCCAACCTACTCAACATTTTACTTTTTCTTATTTTATAAACTTATTGCTAGTGAATATTAATAACTGCAAATAAAACTGTGATCATGAATCAGGACCTGGAAAAAAACAAAAAAAACGCGGTTGCATTCTATAGAACGGCATACGAAGGAAATCCCACAAAGGCCGTAGCACTATATGTTGGAGATGAATACATTCAACACAATCCGTTAGTTGGTGATGGAAAACAACCATTTGTTGATTATTTTGAAAAAATGGCAAGGGAATACCCTGATAAAAGTATTGAGTTTGTAAGAGTAATAGCAGAAGGTGCCCTGGTCTCCCTGCATACTCATCAAAAATGGCCGAGAGATGAAGAATATGTCACTATGGATTTCTTCCGGTTCGATGAAAACGGTAAAATAGTGGAACACTGGGATGCTATGCAGCAAATTCCTGAAGAATCTGCAAATGGTAATACGATGTACTGATTAGTTCCCAATGTGCTTGTTTCTTTTTATTACATTCGTATTCCAATAATGATATTTGTGCAAGAAAGCATCGGTAGTGCAACAAAATACTACATACAACCCAATACATACATGGAAAACTCTAATCAAATTGCAAGTCGCTTCAGGGAAGTAATTTTAAACGGTACTTGGGTTGCCAATACCAATTATAAGGACCAATTATCCGGTGTGAACTGGAAACAGGCCATATATAAAGTTGGAGAATTGAATACAATTGCTACCCTAACCTATCATATTAACTATTATATGGATGGAATTTTGAATGTTTTTGAAGGAGGCCCTCTTGAAATTAGGGATAAATATAGTTTTGATGCACCACAGATCCGGTCTAAAGAAGATTGGGAAAAACTATTGGACGGGATGTGGGCCAATGCAGAAAAGTTTGCAGGTCTGGTTGAAAACATGCCGGATAAAAAATTGGATGAAGTTTTCGTTGATAAGAAATATGGGAATTACCGAAGAAATATTGAAGGGGTCATTGAACACAGCTATTATCATTTGGGGCAAATATCTTTGATCAAGAAGATGATAGAGCGGTCTGAAAAAGAGCCGTAAAATACGAACTGTAACTGTTTGTATCATTCATTCTAGCTGAAATTCGCTTCGGAATTTCCTTGCTAACAAATATAAGGTTCCTCTCTTTTTGCTAACTTCGTGCCGGTGAAACAGGTCATGTATAAATTCGTCATTGATCAGCTAAAAATATTTCGGTATAAAATAATTTAAAATGAATGTACACCCATGGCATAATGTGAGCATTGGAAAAAATGCTCCGGAAACAGTAACAGGGATTATAGAGATCCCAAAAAACTGCAGGGCAAAATATGAATTGGATAAGGATTCGGGGATGTTGATCCTGGACAGAGTTCTATACTCTTCCATAAACTATCCTGCAAACTACGGCTTTATTCCTCAGACGTTCTGTGATGATGGAGATCCACTTGACATTTTAGTTGTATCACAGATAGATATTGTACCCATGTGCCTGGTAGAAGCCAAAGTCATTGGTGTAATGCGAATGCTTGACGGCGGGGAGATGGATGATAAGATCATAGCAGTTGCCGCTAACGATATGAGTGTAAACCACATTAGTGATATCTCCGAATTACCTCCACATTCTGTAAAAGAATTGCGAAGTTTTTTTGAGGATTATAAAAAGTTGGAGAATAAATCTGTTGTCGTTGAAGAATTTCAAGGAAAACAAGTAGCCATGAAAGTGATCCAACAAAGTATCATTGACTACAATAATAAATTCAGGAATGAATAAAAAAATAGGCTTAAAAGAAGCAATGTCCATCGGGATCGGAGGAATGGTTGGCGGTGGTATATTTGCCGTTTTAGGCCTGGCGGTTTCATTAGCTCAAGGAGGTACTCCCGTCGCCTTTCTATTTGCGGGAATTGTGGCATTGATCACCTCGTATAGCTATGTAAAGTTATCTCTCGCTTATCCGGACAGAGGAGGTACCGTAAAGTTTATCAATCAAGGCTTTGGGAAGGGTGTGTTTAGTGGTAGTATGAATAATCTCTTGTGGATAAGTTATATCATCATGCTGGCATTATACGCTTCGGCTTTTGGGTCTTATGCACCTAATCTATATGAAATTACAGGAAATAAAACAACGGATTTTCATATATATGCCAGTGCCATTATTATTTTGGCAACAGCGATCAATTATTATAGTATTAAAGTAGTTGGTGCTATAGAATCCTATGCTGTCATAATTAAATTGCTCATATTACTGTCCTTTATCGGCCTTGGCCTGTATGGCCTTTTCGGAAATGAAAACTTAAGTCAGTTAGCTATTGAGAATTGGGAATCTCCTTTAAGTTTATTAACAGGAGGAATGGTCATTTTTGTAGCCTATGAAGGTTTTGAGTTGATCGCAAATGCTGCTCCGGATATCAAACAACCCAGGAAGAACATTCCAAAGGCATACTATTTTTCGGTATTGTTCGTGATCTTTTTGTATGTCATTATTGCAATTATAACCGTAGGCTCTTTACCTTTTAAAGTGATTGCGACAGCACAAGACTATGTCCTGGCAGAAGCGGCTAAGCCATTATTAGGAAAAATTGGTTTCTCAATTATTACCGTTGCTGCCTTAATTTCTACCTTTTCAGCGATCAATGCCTCTTTGTATGGAGGCAGTAAAGTAAGTTATGAAATATCTGAAGATGACGAACTTCCGCATGAATTAACAAGCAAGCTTTGGAATCAGCCCATAGGCTTATTGATTACTGCAATTGCTACATTGGTATTGGCAAACACACTTAATCTTGAAAGTATATCGACTTCGGGAAGTGTAGGTTTTTTACTCCTTTTTGCTGTCGTGAATTTTACAGGATATAAATTATCAAAAAACATCAATGGGAACAGATTAATTCCATTAGCAGGATTTATTTTATGCTCATTAGCCTTAGTGGCACTTTTGGTTCAACAATATTCCTCCAACAAAATGGGAGTTGTCATTGCTGTTTCAATTGTACTGAGCTGTTTCATAATGGAAACTATATATAAACGTACCCGAAAAACATAACAATTCAGTTAAAAGAAACCTTTGAAAGCTATAGTATGTACAAAATATGGAGCTCCGAAAGATCTTCAGTTGAAAGAGGTGCCAAAGCCCATTCCTAATGAGAATGAGGTATTGGTAAAAATTTGTGCCACAGCTGTAAATGACTATGATTGGAGTTTGGTAAGAGGTAAACCTTATATATACCGGTTGATGTTTGGATTTCTAAAACCGAAGGCCCAAATCCCGGGAATGGAACTGGCAGGTGTGGTTGAGGCTTTGGGAGTAAATACTACAAAATTTAAGCTTGGAGATTTTGTGTATGGAGATATTTCGGCATACGGCTTTGGCAGTTTTGCGGAATATATTTGTATCGATGAAAATGCGCTTATCCACAAGCCCAATACAATGAGCTTTGAAGAAGCAGCATCTATTCCACATGCTGCAACGCTGGCTCTTCAGGGGCTCATCGATACTGGAAAGATGCAAAAGGAACAAAAGGTCTTAATAAACGGAGCCGGAGGAGGTATGGGTACATTTGGCCTGCAAATTGCCAAATTATACAATGCTGAAGTTACAGGAGTTGACACCGGTGATAAGTTGGAAACGATGAAATTGATTGGTTTTGACCATGTCATTGATTATAAGAAAGAAGATTTCACCAAAAACGGAAAGCATTATGACCTGATCTTAGATGCTAAGACAAATCGCTCAATATTCAGTTATACCCGGTCTTTAAGCCCCAATGGGAAATATATTACGGTTGGAGGGAATTTAACCAAGCTTTTTCTGTTGCTTATTCTGAAATTCTGGGTCTCTAAATTCAGTAAAAAAAGGATGCACATCGTTAGCCTGAAACCCAACAAGGACCTGGATTATATAAATGAGCTTTTCGAAAATGGTAACATAAAGCCTATGATAGATGGTCCTTTCACATTAAGTGAAATACCAAAGGCCATTCAGTATTTCGGAAAAGGAAAACACAAAGGAAAGGTTGTAATTACTGTGGTAGATGACAGTTCACAGGTATAAATACATCCTGAAACATCCTCATATCTTAATCGAGATAATTACTTTTTACTAACTTAGTTCCCAGCACCATAACCCTTTCTCAAAACATTGTATATAATTTATAGTCAAGATGATAGTTGACGTTTACAAAATGTTTACAAAGGACCCGAAATTCAATAGGATCATCGGGAATGACTGTGTATTTCTGGAGTTCAATTGTCCTTTGGATATTGAAAACTTTCAACTTTTTACAGAATCTCACTTGATCACCTATGTGATCAGCGGAAAGAAAGATTGGATCGCTCCCGATAAAAAATGTGAGTTAACTGCCGGTGATGCCATATTTGCAAGAAAAGGAGTATACACTACAAAACAATATTTTGAGGTAGACTATTGTGTACTGTTGTTCTTTTTAAACGATGCTTTTATACGGAATTTCATCCAGGAGAGCCAATTCCCTAAAAGCTCAAAAATATTCACAAGTGATTTTGAAAGTTTGTATGAGATCCATACAGATGAATCCTTTGTAACACTAACACAAAGTATTTTTCACTATCTAAGTCAGCCCCAGAAGATTCCACAAAACCTGGTGGAGATAAAGTTCAAGGAGTTACTTTATAATATTGTACTCAATCCGGGAAACAGGCAGTTGCTTGAGTTCTTTCAATCCATACATCTTTCTGCCAAAAGTGATATTGAGGATACCATGCTGAAAAATTTTCGGTTTGACCTAAAACTTGAGGAATTTGCTAAATTATGTGGTAGAAGTTTGTCCAGCTTTAAAAGAGATTTCAAAAATCACTTTAGCACTACTCCTTCCAAATGGCTTTTAAAAAAACGCCTGGAATACGCCAAAACGCTACTTTTAGGTTCCGACCTTTCAATAAATGAGGTATGTTACGAAAGTGGTTTTAAGAACCCATCTCATTTTATAAGAGCATTCAAAAGTGAATATGCGCTTCCTCCTAACCGGTTTAAAGCTTCTCAACTAACACATAGCTTCTTACGCTAAAATGTTATACATGGACTGTAGAGTCTATTTTTTGGACTTTTAAGAAAGTTACTACCTATCTCTTTATCAGATATTTGCATCGAATAATCATAAAACCAATAATGATGATACTGAATGAAGTAACAACCCCTGGAGAATCTACTTCTAAGGATTTATTCTTCGGAAAACAAATTTGGATGTTTAGGTCTGTTCTTAGAGTTTTTCAGAAATTTTCTCTGCGAAATTATTTCCTTTCAAAAGAAGACTTTGCTCTCACCAATGAAGACCTTAAAATTGATGCATTCGAATTAAACGAATTCCTTTATACCCATGGAAATTGTTTGGATTAAAAACAACTAAAAAGATGGAAACGACAACTACAAAACAAGATTACAAGGAAATCATAGATTCCCAGAAGCAATCATTCAAGAAACGTGCTGTTCAAAGTGATGAGCAGGGTGCTTTTGTAACGGATAACTATCATGACCTGAAGGAGCTTCGCCTTTTCTCGGCATTAATACCTGAAGAATTGGGAGGTCTGGGGATGGCTTATCCCGAGATGTGCCGACTATTAAAAACTATTGCACAGTACTGTGGCTCTACAGCTCTTGCTTTTTCAATGCACCAACACCTGGTAGCAACAGCTGTCTGGAAATACAAACACAAGAATGTTGGGGAAACCACATTACGGAAAATAGCCGAAAAGCAGTTGGTTCTTGTGAGTACAGGTGCAAGGGATTGGCTGGGCTCTAACGGAGAGATGACACGTACTGAAGGCGGCTACTTCCTTTCAGCCAAAAAACATTTTGCAAGTCAGTCAATAGCAGGAGATATTGCTATTACAAGTGCTCCTTTCTTAAATGAAAAGAACGAATGGAAAGTACTACATTTCCCTGTTCCGTTAAACACAGAAGGAGTCTCTATTTTGGATGATTGGAATGTCATGGGAATGCGGGGAACCGGTTCTCACGGAATCGCTTTTGAAAATGTGTTTGTTCCGGAAAATGCTATTGCATTGGAGCGCAGCAGAGATGAGTTCCATCCTGTCTGGAATGTAGTCTTAACAGTAGCTATGCCGCTTATCATGTCTGTTTATGTAGGCATTGCCGAACGTGCCATGGAGATCGCAATAGTGAAAGGAAAGAATTATGGGCGCAACCAGGAGCATATGAGATACTGCATTGGAAAACTGAATAATAAATTGGTTGCTGCCCGGACACAGTGGAAAGCTATGTATGCATTGGCCAATAATTTTGATTTTTCAATAGATAAAGACAATACGGTGCTTATGTTAAGCCTTAAGACCAATGTAGCTGAAGCTTGTAAACAAACCGTTAGCGATGCAATGGAAAGTATAGGCGGTCAAAGTTTCTATAAAAAGAACGAGCTTGAACGGTTGTTTAGAGATGTACAGGCTGCTTCTTTTCATCCGCTTCCCAAATGGAACCAGTATGCCTTTACCGGGGAACGATTGCTAAGTGAATAACTTCATATAAAATAAGTATTAACGGTTCGGTTCAGGTTACAACTTGAACCGTTTCTTTTTCAAATACTATTATCAAGTTTAAAATTCAATTAAAAAAATTTCCTAATCTGTATTCTTACATAAAAAAAGCGGACTATTCCAACGATAAGTAAAATGAATGATACGGATATAAAAAAGTATCCCAGCGTTGCCAAATTGCGAAAAACATCAATTTTGAGAATTACAAATCCTGAACTCAAAAAGACTATAAAAGTGCGAAAATAGGCAAGAAACGTACGTTCATTGGCTAGTTTTGTTCTTTCCAATGCTAATAAATCTGTTCTACTTATCGTCGCTTGGTTCATATTTGCTTTCATAAAACTTAAATGAATTAATTAGAATCAATATTCATTCTCCAATAATGTTATAAAATGTTCTCGAACTTTAAAAGTAATAGTTTTTTACTCATTAGCATTTAAGTATATTACTTTCAATTAACTCTTTGGCAATTCTCATTGAATTTTCGGTGTTATTCTTAAGTCTTTATGATGTATTACTAATGATTATCGACAGCCTTTTGTTAAGACAAATATTGTGGAACATATTTTTATGCTTTTTGCTACCTTAGTTGCCAGCACTCTCGGTAAGGGCCATGGAGTATTTGAAAATCAAACTCAGTAAATAAGTGAACATTGAGGAACTAAAAGAGCATGATGTAAGTCAGGTAGCAAGCCTCCAACCGGAAGGGTGGCGTGATATAGTACCCATATTCGACTTCTACACTAAAGCTTCTTACTGTTTTCCTGTAAAAGTGACCATAGACCAAAAGATCATAGGTATAGGGACGGCAATTATGCATAATGACGTGGGCTGGTTGGCACATATCATTGTGCACTCTAATTATAGAAATCTGCGTATTGGGCGATCGGTCACACAAACGTTGGTGAATCGTTTAAGAAATAGAACGGATAACATTCATCTAATTGCAACTGAACTTGGAGAGCCGGTCTATAATAAAATTGGCTTTGAAACAATAGCAGAGTATTTGTTCTTTAAGGAAATAAAAGCGGATCCTGAGTGGACAACATCCAATGCTATTTCTTTATATACCAACAGTTTAAAAGACCAAATAATAAAACTGGATAAGCTAATTTCAAAAGAAGACAGAATATTTCGTTTGGAAGAACACTTGCAAAATAGTTATGTCTATAAAAGAAACAATAAGGTAGAAGGTCTTTATGTACCTACTTTTGGAGAGGGATTGATCATTGCCAGTACAGATTCGGCAGGGATCGAGCTTATGAAATTAAGACTGGCTACTCATGAAAATGCTGCTTTCCCTTCAGATAACCCGGCTGCAACAGCCTTTATGTATAAAAACAATTATACAGCATATAAAAGTGCTAAACGTATGCAATTAGGAAAGAAAAGGGCTGTACTAACTTCAAACATCTATAATCGAATTGGAGGAGATATAGGATAATTATCGCTTTTACGATAAAAAAATTACGTTTTGTTTTTTTAGTTAGGATTCCTTACTATATTTGTATTGCAATAATGCAGTAACTTAAATTTTTTATCATGAGTAAATCAATTTTTTATCATGCAGGATGCCCTGTATGTGTAAGTGCAGAACACGACATCGTTAATTTAGCAGGAGCAGAAAACGTAGAAGTTGTAAATATTGGAGAAGACAGGTCTCGTATACCGGAAGCAGAAAATGCAGGTGTTAGATCTGTACCGGCGATGGTCACACCCAACGGTAATGTACTTCATATTAATTTTGGAGCTTCTATGGAAGATGTAAAAGGTTAAAATTTTAATTCATTTAATTAGGATTACTAACTTTGCCTGTCGGGTAAATTTCGACAGGCATTTTTATTATGAGCAAAAGTATTTTCAATCCCGGCCAACAGGAAAATGATATTACGAGTAAGATCATTGTAGGTCTTGAGCGTATTTCGGAAGCATTTAAGGCTTTACTTTGGGAAAAAGCTACATCCCTGGGACTAAGCCCTATTCAAATTCAAATATTAATATTCGTCGCATATCACAAGAATGCATATTGTAATGTGAGTCATCTGGCCAGAGAATTTAATATAACAAAACCAACCATAAGTGACGCTGTTCGGGTTCTGGATAAAAAAGGATTCATAAAAAAGGACTTCTCTTCCAACGATAGCCGTAGTTATTCGATTCTTTTATCCAATTCCGGTAAAAATATTGTTGCTGAAACCGAAAATTTTGCCAATCCCTTAAAAAACCAATTAAAAGATATTGAACAAACAGATCTGGAAAATATGTTTGGTACTTTGAGCAAACTTATCTATCAGTTAAACCGGAATGGTATTTTGACGGTTCAACGAACCTGCTATGGTTGCAAATTTTATGACCAAAATGAGAACACAGATTACTGTAACTTGCTCAAAAAAGAATTGTTGAATTCTGACATACGACTAGATTGCCCGGAATTTGAAGAAAGGCCTGCCAAAAACAACTTATCATAATTATCTGAAAAGACGGCTCATTTTGTATGATGCCTCTCCTGTTCCAAAAAATATGTAATTTCGGTCTTACTATCATCACATAGTTTGATCCCATCAAAAAGTGAAAAGACTTGAACGACTTACCGCACTCCTAACCTTTTTACAGTCAAAGAGGTTTACCGGTATTAAAGAGATCAAAGAAAAATTTGGGATTAGTGAACGTACCATCTACAGAGATATTAAATCGTTAGATGAAGCCGGTGTACCTGTTTCTTTCGAAAAAGACAAAGGGTATTTTATATTGGACAGGCATTACCTTCCCCCAATGGCTTTTACACTGGAGGAAGCAAAATCCTTCATCTTTGTTGAACAATTGGCCCGAAAATATATCGATGCAGAAATATTTCGGGATTTTTCGAGCGCTTTGGAAAAAATAAGGAACAAATTAAAGAACTACCAATTGGAGGACCTGGAAACCATAGAGCCTAATGTTAAAGCATATATTGATCCCCGTTATACGCCAAGATACTTAAAACTAATTGAACAGGCCTGCAGTGCCGGAAAGGTATTAACCATAAAGTATAAAGACATAAGAGGCAACCAAACCAAAAGAACAATTGAACCTATTGGAATCACATTTTACAGTCAGGTATGGCACATCATTGCTTTTTGCAGATTAAGAAATGATTATAGGGACTTTTCACTTTCCAGGATCATTGAAGCCGAAATTACCTCTGAATACATTCAGAAAAAAAGATTGAACCTGTCCGAGTATATTCAAAAATTACAAAAAGAAGAAATTGACTGACATAGGGCTGTCAGTAGCTCCCATTAGATTTGTATCTATAAAACTGGTACAAAATGAAAAAGTACAAAAATTGTCAAAGCTGCGGAATGCCTTTAAAAAAAGACCCAAAAGGAGGAGCAACCAATAGAGACGGAACTATTAGTACAATGTACTGTAGTCATTGTTATGAAGATGGAAAGTTCAAACAACCCGATATAACTGTTGAACAAATGCAGGATTTTGTAAAATGGAAAATGAAAGAACTAGGGTTTCCCGGGTTTTTAGGCGGCTTTTTTACAAAACGGATCCCGAAACTTGAAAGATGGAAAAATCAATAAATGTTCTCGAGAGGCTGGCATCTGCTCTCGACAGGAAAGATGAAATTCCCAACCAGGAACTTGCAAAGGAAATTGCTGAGTTTGCCAACAAAAAGGCAATTAAGGAATTAGTGATCAATCTGGACTCCAAAAATAGAGCTATCCAAAATGATTGTATTAAAGTACTGTATGAGGTTGGAACACTTCAACCCAATCTTATAGCCGGATATTCGGCTGTTTTTTTAGCACTGTTAACTCATAAGAACAATAGGCTTCAATGGGGCGCTATGACAGCCCTTAACTGTATATCAACCATAAAACCAAAAGAGACCTATAAGGTATTGCCTCAGATTCTGGATGCAGCAGATAAAGGATCTGTTATTACAAGAGACCATGCTGTAAATATTTTAATAAATCTTACGGCCGTACCCCGGTTTTCAAAAGATGTTTTCAATTTGTTGATCGAGTTGCTGTTAAAAAGCCCTGTTAATCAATTACCCATGTATGTGGAGAGAATAGCTCCAACTATTACAACTCAAAATGAAAAAATCTTTATATCTACAATACAATCAAGGCTCAACGATATTGAAAAAGAAAGTGCACGAAAACGCATTGAAAAAGTGATCAAAAAGTTAGTGACCAAAAACAAGTCCAAATAATGGCAGAGCTACTTAAAAACATTTATAGTAAAGAATTCTTTGCAAAGTTCATTCGATCCATTGAAGAAATTGAGCCAAGCTTTAATGAACGATCCTTTTTGCAACACATATATGATACCGAATGGAAAGACAAAGAACTAAAACAAAGAATGAGGCACATATCAATTACGCTAAAATCTCATTTATATGAAGATTTTGAGAAAAACACTGAAACAATCTTACGTCTCATTCCTCAATTATTAAAAGATGGCTTTAAGCCCGACAATCTTGAATTCATTTTTTTACCGGATTTCATAGAGATATATGGTATTGCACATTACAAAACTGCTATCAAAGCTTTCGAAAAAATTACACAATTTGTAAGCTGTGAGTTTGCCGTTCGCCCTTTCATTATAGAATATAAAGAAGAAATGATCGCACAAATGTTATTGTGGTCAAAACACGAACATCCCATGGTCAGGAGGCTTTCGACAGAAGGTTGCAGGCCAAGATTACCCTGGGCTATAGCATTACCTACTTTAAAGAAAGACCCTTCTTCAATAATTCCCATTCTTGAAAATTTAAAAAATGATATTTCAGAATCTGTACGAAGAAGTGTTGCAAATAACTTAAATGACATTTCTAAGGACAATCCCGCTATCTTTATTGCCCTGGTGAAAAAATGGAAAGGTG
>JANQOS010000078.1 GCA_028285705.1 Altibacter sp. | reverse complement strand
TAATCAATTGTTATGGAATTGAATTTTATTTGACCTGCATTGGCCGGTTCAACTTCCAAAGTAACATCATAAGGCCCGGTTAACGTATAACAACTATTTAATCCGTCCGGAAGATAGTCGATTCTATCACTTATAAAATCCTTGATCTTTTGGACATTCCCTTGCCACTCATTCATATTTCCTCCCCAACGGTTAAAGTGCTGAGGCATCTCCGGTGTAATAGAGTTTTCTATTCCTTCCAAAACACTAAGCATTTCATCCTCACTAAAAGCGGTATTCATAAGATCCATATATCTTGTTACGTAATACTGTCTAAACTCATCATTTTCCAAAAGTTTATTCAATAATACAATATGTTCTTCCGGGTCTGCTGTAATCCCTTCGGGGTAGCAGGGCTCGGCATCCGCATTTTCATTTGGCACACCTGTATAATTTATATAGTGATTGAATGTGGCGTCTTCATCCCACAATACATACCCCCATTTTAAATGGCTTCCGGCCGGGTCCAAACCTCGCCACCAAGAGGTATTCCAGTTAATCCAATCTGTACAAACTACAAAAGAGTTTATCAAAATATAATCAACGAGACTGGTAACGTCAATCTCATCTGCAACATGCTGGTAATTTGCCTGAACAGATAGATCATTAGTTATGGCAAAAGTGTGTATATCTTCCCAATCATCAAATGCGGCCTGGCCACCATATTGGGCCCAGGTATTACCCCAATTCATTAAATATTGAACATTATATTTATCCTGATCGTAGTAGAACTTCGTATAATCCGAATCGCTCACTTTTTCTCTTATGGAATAAACTCCCCAATATTGGCCATTGGCATAAACAACACAACGCTCACCTCTTCGCATGTCTACATTCAATTTATTTTTATTTGCCAATTTTTGAATAAATACATCTCTTGTATGAGCACTTGAGTCTATACCGGGATAATTATCATCTCCTGAAGCTCTTATGATTATTCTTTGAAAACCTTCTCGTTCGGATAAACTCAGTAACTTTTCATTGATAGCATCATGATATCCCATTTCATCTCTGGCTATATAATCAAAGCTCCTTTGATCAAACTGCCATGAATCCTGCCCATGTTTGTTGTATTCTCCGTAGCCAAAATCTTTTCTCTCACCATCGGCATCAAAATACTCAATAGTACCATGAGGTCTTAAAGACTGATTTCCATTAAGTAATGTCGTTAACTGGCTTGCCGAAGTAGATAAGACCGGCAATGTATGATTTTCATTGATGAAGTATGTATTAAAAGTCATGAAACTAGGTAGTATCTCAGGGTTATTGGATAGTACAATGGCTTTTACTATCTGGGTGTTTGCAATAGTTAAAGCCCCTGTATACTGTGTAGATCCGTTAGTGGGTAGGTTTCCGTTTACGGTATAATATATGGTAGAATTTGGTTCGGCTGTAGTGATCGTCAAACTTTGACTTCCATTATAAAATCCCGCGTCTATACTCATTTCCGGCCCTTGTGCATAAGCAGTATAACTTGTGCCGGTATTGGCTGCCCCTCTGGTAGGGTTTGTAAAAACCTTCCAGGTAGAAGAACCGTTAGGGCTTCTTCCCATTGAGTGTTCTAATTGCGTCTTTTGTATTTCAAAATCATTGATGACAGTACCATTTGTATCTGAAAAAATAACATGTTCCGGAGTGTTCCTGGTCTGTTTTAACTTGAAGCTGGTATGGTAGTTACCTCCGGAAGCTTCATCTCGTCCGGAACACCAGAATACCAGATATCCATTTGCAGGAATAACAGTTCCTGCAGGGATTGCCCATTTTGTAGGGTTGGCAGGATTATCACTTAAATGGTATCCTGCTAAATCAACGCTCGATCCGCCTGTATTATGGAGCTCGATCCAGTCTTCGGTTTTTCCATAATTATCTAAATATCCTGTTAAGTTGGCAACAGAATATTCATTAATTATTACCTGAGCAGTTGCCGGTATTAAGAACATAGAAAGTACGAAAAGGAGGAAGTATTTTTTCATTTTATTGGCATTTTAATTGGTTTTCATTCTTACTACTTGACAATTAGTCTTTGAGTCTGTAAAACAGATTCATTATCCGTAGTTAATTTTAAGATATATACTCCTGTATTTAAATTCTCTTTTTCAAGAATGAATTTATTGGAGTTTGTTTTCATCATTTTAATTTCTCTTCCAAGCATATCATAAATAGTTAAACTTAAAGGAGAAGTAGTATTGGAAACAGTAATAGTGGTCTTGGCAACCATAGGGTTAGGATAAACAGAAACAACGTTTTCATCAAAATCATTTACTCCCAGTACAGAAGTACTGTTAACCCCTCCAGGAGTTCCGTGTTCACCATTGGGTAAAATAGAAGCCTTCCAACTGGAAGCCAAGGCATTGTCCAAATTAGGATTGGTAAGCTCTAAAGTTGGCCCGTTTCCATCCGGTTCTGTAGGCCATGGGGCTTCATCGTCATATTCTACAGAATCTACCAATACATTATTATCATCAAACAAACGTATCAATTCTCCTCCTCCACTAAGCCCAAAGGTGAAGTCTCCCAAAACCGGGGATACTCCGGGAAATAATGCTTGAAAATCTGCTAAGGTTTGTACCAAAACCAGGTAAGAGCCAGCCGCCATGGTGGTGCCGTTCGGGATAACAAATTCATGAAGGTCATCATCATCTTTAAAAACCCAATTGGAGATATCAACAGTATTTGCACCATTATTATAAAGTTCTATCCAATCTTTGGTTTCAAAATCTATTGCATCCTTATAATTAATTTCATTAATAACAATTTGTCCATTTAAAGTGAGACCGGACAGACAGATACAAAGAAGAAGTAAGAAATGTTTCATAATGATATTTTTGAAGTTATAGTTAATATGCAAAAACGTAAATCTATGATAAATATATCTAAACTATAATGAATTGATACCAAATCACTTATGTGATTATAACATTTATCAATAAAAAAACCCTACCATAAATTTAACATTAATCTAACATTACGCTAACGCTTTACTAACTTTAAGGCAAGAGTTTTTTTGACAATCAAGAAAATTATTAAGTTTTTATCTTTATATACGACAGATACCTCAATATGTAAACATTTATGGAACACATCGTCATTATTGGCAACGGAATCTCTGGTGTTACCGCTGCCAGACACATACGCAAACTTTCAGATAAGAAGATCACTATAATATCTTCTGAAACAGATCATTTCTTTTCCCGAACCGCCCTTATGTACATTTATATGGGGCACATGAAGTATGAGCACACCAAACCTTATGAAGATTACTTTTGGAAGAAAAACCGGATTGATTTAAAGCGAGGTTTTGTAAAAAGCGTCACTCCTCAAAAAAAAGAATTGCAATTAGCAGACGGTGAACGTATGAAATACGATAAATTGATCATTGCCGTAGGTTCAAAATCCAACAAATTTGGATGGCCGGGACAAGATCTGGATGGTGTTCAGGGATTGTATTCATTTCAAGATCTTGAAACTTTGGAGAAAAATGCTCCTAACAACAAAGTATGCAAACGTGCTGTGATCGTTGGAGGTGGCCTTATTGGGATTGAACTGGCTGAAATGCTTAATACACGCGGTATCCCCGTTACTTTTTTAGTCCGTGAAAATAGTTTTTGGAACGGAGTGCTTCCGGACGGTGAAAGCCAAATGCTGAACCGGCATATTAAAAACCATCATATCGATCTGAGATTAGGAATGAATTTAAAAGAAATTCTAGCGGATGAAAATGGCCGTGCTCGTGCAGTTGTAATTGCTGAAACCGGAGAAGAACTCGCTTGTGATATTGTTGGGCTAACAGCCGGTGTTTCTCCAAATGTAGACTTTCTAAAAGACAGTGAAATAGAACTGGGAAGAGGTGTTAAAGTAAATCGTTTTTTAGAGACCAATTGTGAAGATGTGTATGCAATTGGTGATTGTGCCGAACAACATGAAGCTATCGGAAACCGTCGCCCAATTGAAGCTGTATGGTATACCGGACGTATGATGGGTGAAACTGTAGCACAAACCATTTGCGGCAATAAATTAGAATACAAACCCGGGCATTGGTTTAACAGCGCCAAATTCTTCGATATAGAATACCAAACCTACGGATGGGTCTTTGCCAATAAAAAAGAATATGAAGCACATTTTAATTGGAAGCATGAGGATGACACTAAATGTATCACTATAGCATATCATAAGGAAACCGAAGAATTTTTAGGCATCAATACTTTTGGAATACGAATGAAACATGAAGTATTTGACCGCTGGCTAAACGAAAAACGCAATGTTGACTATGTTGTCAAACATTTAAAACTTGCCAACTTCGATCCGGAGTTTTATGCTCATTTCGAAAAAGAGATACTTTCAGCCTTTACTAACCAATACACAATTGCCTAACAATATGAGTACCGTACAAAGAAATATGTCACTTACTGGCGAACCTCCCAAAACAATTAATACGCAGCAAAAAATTGCTACTCTCATTGGGATGGCAGGTATGATCATACTGCTCCTGGCGGTATTTAATCTGAATTTTCCAAATAAAAGTTTCTGGCTCGCTACTTCACTGACATCTATTTTTCTGGGAATCTTGTTGTTTACCAGAGCAGCTTATCAAAACAAGTTAGAAGGAATAAAAAATGATGGTGTTTGGTTTAAATCTATTTCCAGCCGGGGCTATTTGGGATGGATTACAGGAATTGTCCTAACGGGATTTTATATTTTGCTATATTTTTTTCCGCAGTATCTGGGTTTACAACAAGGTAGTGACAATAAGGGCCTTATTGCATTGTTTGACCCGCTAAGTAAATTATTGAATGGGAATCCTGCCAGTCAATGGTTTGTATACGGAACACTTTATACAATTGCAATCCTCGCTTTTGGAATAAAATTTATATGGAAATATAGGCACAATCGCTATGAGAAGATACGCACTATTAGTGTGATGTTTTTTCAAACAGCTTTCGCTTTTTTAATACCGGAATTTATGGCCCGCTTAAATAGTGATACATTTTCGTTACCGTATTACGACCTAAAGAACATTTGGCCTCTTAACTATTATAATTTTGAACAATACCGGATCGATAGTTTTATCTCTGCAGGAGACATAGGACTGGGATTACTTATTTTTGGGCTTATTTCCATTTTTGTTATTACACCCATTTTAACATACAAATTTGGTAAAAGGTGGTACTGTAGTTGGGTCTGTGGCTGTGGAGGTTTAGCCGAAACCGCAGGAGATTCTTTTCGTCAGTTAAGCGACAAAAGCATGAACGCATGGAAGATTGAGCGTTGGGTGGTACACAGCGTATTGGTCTTTGTTATTGTAATGACTACGGCTGTGGTACATTCATATTTAGGAGAAGACACTTCAAAATACTGGTTGACGAAAGATACATTTCTAGTAGGCGTAGGAGCTTTCCTTACGTTATTATTTGCCGGAATTTGGTTCTTTAAACGCGATCAATTAAAAAAAGACGCCCGCTACGGAGCTATAGGCTACCTTATTGTTTTATTGATATTGATAGGCATGCATTTTACTTCCGGTAAAACATTATTTCTCTTCGAAGCGGAAACACTTCGAAAATCCTATGGTTTTTTAATAGGTGCTGTCTTCAGTGGAGTAATCGGAACCGGTTTCTATCCAATATTTGGAAGCAGGGTCTGGTGCCGTTTTGGCTGTCCTATGGCTGCTATTTTGGGATTACAGCAACGGTTGTTTTCAAAATTCAGAATTACAACCAACGGAGGCCAATGTATTTCATGCGGGAATTGTTCTACTTATTGTGAAATGGGTATAGATGTTCGTGCTTATGCCCAAAAGGGCGAAAATATTGTACGTGCCAGTTGCGTTGGGTGTGGTATTTGTTCTGCAGTTTGCCCGCGTGGAGTTTTAAAATTAGAAAATGGGGCTCTGGAAAATCGTATTAAAGGCAATGAGATTTTGTTGGGTAACGATATCAATTTAATGAACTATGTAAACAACAGATAACATACGTTAGTAACGGATTTTCCATACGTCTAAGCAAAAAATTATAATGTCACGATGCTTCACAAAGTGCCTCTTCTTATCATTTTATTCTTTATAAATTCTAATTTAGAAGCCCAAAAGGACTACCATAAAGAGTATTATTCTAGTGGAGTGCTTAAAGCTGAAGGATGGAAAAATGGCCTTCAAAAAGAAGGTTACTGGAAGTTTTATTATCCAAATGGAATGCTTCAAAAACAAGGGCATATTTTTAATGATAAACCCATAAAATACTGGTATTTTTATCGTGAAAACGGGACGATTAAAAGTGAAGGACATTTTATCAATGGTCTTAAGAGCAAGTGGTGGCTTTTCTACGATACAATGGAAAAGATATCCCATAAATGCCAATTGAAGAATAATAAAAAAAACGGATACTGCTTACGGTATCTTAAGGAAAAACTCATTAAAGCAGAAAAATACTTAAATGGAAAAAAAATTAAAGAATGGACAGATTTTAGGTCGTTTAAAAAAGAAAATAAACTCTCTGATCTGAAATGACTTCCATTAAAGTTATCATTCCCGCTTTTAACGAGTCGGCTTCTATCGCCAAAGTGATTGGCGATATTCCTAAGATAGTTTCTGAAGTAATTGTAGTAAACAATAACTCTACCGATACTACCTATGAAGTTGCTAAAAATGCCGGGGCTACTGTTATTACTGAAAATGCCCGTGGGTATGGCCATGCATGCTTGAGAGGAATGAGCTATATTTCTCAACAAGAAACAATACCGGACATCATTGTTTTTCTGGATGGAGATTATAGTGATTATCCTGAAGAACTACTAAAAATTATAGCCCCAATCATTGATCATGATATCGACTTTGTAGTTGGCTCCCGTGTTAAGAGGCTCCGTGAAAATGGTTCAATGACTTTTCCACAACGCTTTGGAAATTGGCTTGCAACAACATTGATGAAACTTTTTTTTAATTCAAAATTTACAGATCTGGGGCCTTTTCGGGCTATTAAATACCAAAAGCTACTTGCATTGGAAATGGAAGACAAAACTTATGGGTGGACCGTTGAGATGCAATTAAAGGCACTTAAACGAAAATACACCTATGTAGAAGTTCCTGTGAAATATAGAAACCGAATAGGCGTTTCAAAAGTTTCGGGAACCATAAAAGGTGCTATCTTTGCAGGCATAAAAATTCTGAGTTGGATTTTTAAATACAGTTTAAGAAAATGATACTGGAAACCGTTGTTATTGCCATTTATTCTATTGCTCTCATACTTATTTTTATGTATGCATTGGCACAACTCAACTTGCTTTTTAATTATTTAAGCGCCCGTAGAAACTGTGAGAAAGCCTGTGAGAAATTTGATTTTTCGAAACCTGAAGAAATTCCTACGGTGACCATTCAGCTGCCAGTATATAACGAACTGTATGTTATGGAGCGTTTGCTGAAAAACATTGCCGAACTGGACTACCCAAAAAATAAGCTTCACATACAGGTATTGGATGATTCTACAGATGAATCCTTCAATACAACTGCCACACAAATTAAGAAGCTACAAACAACAGGGCTGGACATAGAACATGTAACACGTGAAAACAGAGTAGGTTTTAAAGCCGGTGCATTAAAGGAAGGGTTAAAAACAGCAAAAGGTGAATTCATTGCGATTTTTGATGCGGATTTCCTCCCAAAGCCTAATTGGTTAAAGCGAACCATTCCATATTTTAAAGATTCGGAAATTGGTGTAGTGCAAACTCGTTGGGGGCACTTAAACAGAGATTATTCCATACTTACACGGGTACAGGCTTTTGCTTTGGATGCTCACTTTACATTAGAACAGGTAGGAAGAAACAGTAAAGGCCATTTTATAAACTTTAACGGTACCGCCGGAGTCTGGCGCCGTGAATGCATCATTGATGCCGGAAATTGGGAAGGCGACACTCTTACCGAGGACCTTGACCTAAGTTACAGAGCGCAATTAAAAAGCTGGAAATTTAAATACCTGGAAGAAGTTGAAACACCGGCCGAATTGCCGGTAGTGATAAGCGCAGCGCGCTCACAACAATTTAGATGGAATAAAGGAGGTGCTGAAAATTTTAGAAAAATGGCGTGGCGTGTTTTAAAGAGTGACGATATTCCTTTTAAAACCAAAATACACAGTTTATTGCATTTGTTAAACAGTACAATGTTCTTAAACATATTGATCGTTGCAATCTTAAGTATTCCAATGTTGTACATTAAAAATGAGTATGAACATTTGAAGATGTACTTCTTTGTGATGAGTTTCTTTGTGATCAGTACAATTATTTTCTTTCTCTGTTATTGGTTTACATATAAGAATATTTATGGTGGCGGTATCAAAAACTTTCTGAAATATACCGGAATGTTCTTTACCTTTTTCTCTATTGCCATGGGGTTTTCACTACATAACTCTATTGCCGTTCTGGAAGGGCATTTAGGTAAGAAAAGTGAATTTATACGAACTCCCAAATTTAACATCAACAACTTAAAAGATAGCTGGAAAGGCAACAAATATTTAAGAAAAAACATCTCTCCAAATGTAATTATCGAAGGGTTGTTAATGCTCTACTTTGCTTTTGGAATGTATTCTGCTTTTATTGTTGGCGACCAGGGTGGAGACTTTGGCCTCTTTCCTTTTCACCTAATGCTTTTTATAGGTTTTGGGTATGTGTTCTTCAAAAGTTTAACCAGTAGAGCATAAATAATTTATTATCTTCAAAAATAAAGCTACATTTTTGTAAATTGAAAAAGTGTAAATACCCTAACTAACTAACATACTTTATTTGTGAGGCCATTTTTACTTTGGTTGTTTATTATTGTCTATTCTTCCGGGAGTATATGTCAAAATAATAAAAACACAGCTGATCCCGAATCATTTTTCAACAACCAAATTGAACTGCGCCACGATAACGATTTTTTGATATTCACAGACCGTTATTATACCACCGGAAGTTATATTGAATACAGATACCTGCCTGAAAATGGACTCTTTAAAGGCCGAAAGGAACAAATTATAGTAAGCCTTGAACATTTATACTACACCCCTACTAATATCATTTCCAGTAATACGGCAGACTTTGACCGCCCTTATGCCGGATACTTAGGGGTTAGTGCAGGAAGTTTTATGGCAAAAGAACTTCAGGCAACAAATTTCACTATTGCTGTTGGTGTTACAGGTCCCATTTCGATGGCAGAAGGGTTTCAAAATCTATTTCACAGCTCCGGAGGAATTTCAACACCTCCCTGGATAGCACAAATAAAGAACAACTTTCATTTTAATCTTTATGCAGGCTATATAAGGGAATGGATGTTAAATCCAAAGCCATTTAGTGTATATGCTGCTATAAGTCCAAACATTGCTTTTGGCACAAAGGATGTTTATGTAAATCACGAATTCAAATTTTTCTTTGGTAAGAGAAACCCTCTTTTAAAAAGCCTGGCTTACAATCAGCTTGGAGAAACAGGGAAAGAGTTCTTCTTCTCTATAAATTTTACCTACAGATATGTTATACACAATGCACTCCTCGAAGGACATCTTGTTGGTGATACTTCCGAATTTTTAGTAACCCCTAATGAAGAATTATTTTTATATGGAATCATAGGCTACTACCGTATGGAAAGAAATGATTTCAAAATAGGTTACCAGTATATTTCGAAGGAAACAAATAAAACCAGGAGGCATTTATATTTCACAGTTTCGGTCGCCAGAAGGTTCTAAATCATTGAAAAAGAACTTCTTTTTCAACCAATTCTCCCTCTCTATTTACAGTTACTATGGTTTTTTGTCCTTTTTCAAACATAGAAAGTGTTTTCATATAGCTCATCATATCGGTAACATCGTGTTCCCCCATCTTAACAACGATATCCCCTTTTAACAATCCCGCTTTTTGAGCCGGCCGGCCTTCACTAATTCCATCTATACGCATACCTTTTCCCGTGAAAAGATAATCAGGGACAACCCCTAAAGTAACTTTGAAATCCGGTACCACTTCACTTTCATTTTTAGTTTTTCGAAAAGCCAGTTTTCCGTTATCATTTAAGTCAGTAATAATGGCAAAAATATAATCAGACACCTTTTGCATTCCTTCGTAATTTAACTTTTCGGCATCGTCACTTGGTTTATGGTAATCGCTGTGCTGCCCGGTAAAAAAGTGTAACACAGGAATATCTGCCAAATAAAAAGAAGTGTGGTCGCTGGGGCCAATTCCGCTTTCATGTTCGGCTATGTTCAACCCTTCATTATTAGCAAATAGGGTTTGCTTGAAAATGGGGGAAGTCCCTACACCGTGTACCGCTAAGGTATTCTCTTTGTTTAATCGTCCTATCATATCCATATTGATCATATAGCTTACTTTCTTCAAGTCGATGGTTGGATTTTTCACAAAATAGTTAGAGCCCAACAACCCCATTTCTTCACCTGAAAAAGCGATAAACAAGTAATTGTTATTTTTATTTGTTTCGGAAAGTCTTTCCGCAATATTGAACAGAACAGCTACTCCACTTGCATTATCGTCTGCTCCATTATGTATAGCTTCTCCTTCCCTGTATAGAGACCCCTCTCCTCCCATTCCCAAATGGTCGTAGTGAGCACCTATAACTACTGTAGTCTCTGCTTTATGATCTATATAACCAATAACGTTCATTCCCTTTGCTAAACTGTCTTCTACCTGTTCCACAAGTATTGCCTGCTTATGAGGATCATTACTAGGTTTAAAGGTGAATGTCTGGTAGAATCCGGAAGTTCCTTTAGGGAGCAGTTTTAAATCGTTAAATCGCTTTACTATATATTCCGCTGCCTGTTGTTCTCCTAAAGTTCCCGTTTCTCTTCCTTTAAAACCATCTGCAGCCAAAACAGTTACATCTTCTTTCATAGAAATAGATTTAACAACAGTTTCTTTACATGAAAAAAGAAAGGCTACAAAAAATACTATATAAAATGAGCGCATATCATTACTTTTACACAAAAGTAATGTATTAAAAAGAATGTATAAAATGAAAAATATTCTACTTATTATCTTTCTGGGTCTATTCATATCCTGTAAGAATGAAAAGAAGCAGACAATGGAAATTTCAGAAAAAACCGAAACAGAGGCTGTAATAGTAACAGATACTTTAATCTACCCGGAAGAAAAACATTTTAAATCCATCCGCCAGATCACTTTTGGTGGTGATAATGCTGAAGCTTATTGGAGCTTTGATGACAAACAACTTGTGTTTCAGTCCAACAATAAAGATTGGGGAATGGAATGTGACCAGATGTTTTTAATGAATGCCGGTGATTCTTTTAAAGACGATAAACCCCCTATGATTAGTACCGGAAAAGGGAGAACTACTTGCGCTTATTTTATGCCGGACAATCAACATTTTGTGTACGCTTCCACCCATTTGGCAGATGAAAATTGCCCAGAGGTTCCTCTTCGTAAAAATGGAAAATATGTTTGGCCTGTTTATGATTCGTTCGATATTTTTGTTGCGGACCTGGAAGGAAATATCACGGCACAACTCACCAATGAACCCGGGTACGATGCAGAAGCAACTATTTCGCCAAAGGGAGATAAAATTGTATTCACCTCAACCCGAAGTGGAGATCTGGAATTATACACCATGAATTTAGATGGCAGTGATGTACAGCAAATTACAAATGAATTAGGTTATGACGGTGGAGCATTCTTTTCTCCGGACGGTACTAAATTAATATTCCGTTCATCACGGCCCAAAACCGAAACTGAAAAAACCGAATATAAGGCTATGCTGGCTCAGGGCCTGGTACAACCTACGGAAATGGAACTTTACATCTGTAATGCAGACGGAAGTGACCTGCGCCAACTTACCAATTTAGGGAACGCAAACTGGAGTCCTTTTTTTCACCCAAGCGGAGAAAAGGTGTTATTCTCAAGTAATTTTGAAGCTGAAAAAGGGTTCCCATTCAATTTATATATGATCGATCTGGATGGAAAAAATCTGGAGCGTGTTACCCATGGTGAGACCTTTGATGCTTTTCCCGTATTTTCAAACGATGGAAAATACCTGGTTTTTTCTTCTAACAGAAATAATGGCGGTGGCCGGGATACTAATCTATTTATTGCCGAGTGGCAAGACTAAGTTTAAATGCCTGACTTTATAAAATCACAATCGTTCCCTTACATTTTTGCGCTTTTTAGTGCTCTGCTCTACGTAAGTTTTGGATATGATCTGGACCGAAGTGATTTTATAAGGCTTAGCTTGTTATATGTGGGATTATTTTTTCTGGCGTATAGGATCATTCAAATTTCCAAAGGCCGTTTTTGGCTACTAGCCGGGTTTGGAATACTTTTTCGATTGCTGTTTATTGGAAGCATTCCCAATCTTTCACAAGACTTTTATCGGTTTTTATGGGACGGAAGGTTACTCCTACAAGGTATTAATCCATACCTGCTAACACCGGAATTCTATATACAATCCGGTAACGAAGTTGTTCCCCAAGCACTGGAACTATATAAAGGAATGCGAGCCTTGAATGCGAGTCATTACAGTAATTACCCTCCCGTTAACCAGTTGTTTTTTGCAATTGCTGCCCTATTTGCCGGTAAAAGCATATTAGGTTCTGTGGTCGTATTACGTATCACTATGGTCTTAGCCGATATAGGTATTTTATATTTTGGAAGAAAGTTGTTAAAAAAACTTGATCTGAATCCACATAATATCTTCTGGTACTTTTTAAACCCCTTTATCATTATAGAACTTACCGGAAACCTTCATTTTGAAGGTGTCATGTTATTCTTTTTAGTTTGGTCCTTGTATCT
Source organism: Altibacter sp. (assembly GCA_028285705.1). Lineage (GTDB taxonomy): Bacteria > Bacteroidota > Bacteroidia > Flavobacteriales > Flavobacteriaceae > JANQOS01. The sequence goes on along the minus strand of JANQOS010000078.1, from coordinate 14,423 downwards.
ATTACACAACAAGAAATGGTTCTGGGCAGCTGTTTTGATAGGAGTTTCGATTTCGGTGAAATTGATCCCACTGTTGTTTCTGCCATTATTCTATCAAAGATTTGTAACAAATGGCCTGTTTAGTAATGGTTTTTGGAATTTAAAGAAATTCTTTTGGGTAATAATAGTAACTATTTTAGTTGCATTCGCTCCATTTCTTTCTTCTGAATTCATCACAAATTTTACAGCGACCATTGGTCTATGGTTCCAGAATTTTGAATTTAATGCCAGTGTGCACTATATCCTTAGGTGGATCGGTTTTCAAACAGTAGGCTGGAATTTAATTGAAACCACAGGAAAGATATTGCCTCTTATTGTAATTCTGTTTGTACTGTTACTTTCTTTTTTCAGAGAAAACAAAACGAGCCGGCAATTGATCACAGCAATGCTTTTTGCCATTTCATTTTATTTTCTGCTATCCACTACTGTGCATCCCTGGTATATAGCCACACCTTTATTGCTTTCTGTTTTCACAAGATATAGGTTTCCTATTATATGGAGCTTGGTTGTAGTAGTAAGCTATTCGGCATATGGTGCCGAAGGGTTTCATGAAAACCTTTGGTTAATAGCCTTTGAATATTTGGTAGTAATTGGATTCTTTATTTGGGAGTTATTTCAGAAAAAAAATATAATATCGTGATATTGCATTTTTACGATGTTATAATATTTTACAGCATTCCAAACAACTCTATTTCAGGCTTTGTAAGATGTTTCCATTTACCTCTGGGTAGGTCTTTTTTGGTAAGATGTGCTATGGTAACACAATCTACCCGAACTACATTATATCCCAAATGTTCAAAAATAGAGCGAATTATACTATTACCCATATGTTTTATCTTCAGCCCAACTTCTCTTTTGGGTGCGTTCGCCACGTAACTCGCTTCTTCCACTATGACTTCTTTTCCATCAATTTTCAGTCCTTCGTTTATTTTTTGGAGGTCTCCCACCTTCAGGTTTTTGTCGAGTTCAACATGAAAAAGTCGTGTCATTCCTTTTTTGCTCAATTTTTCCTTTAGCTGATCGTCATTGGTAAATAGCAATAACCCGGTAGCATTGCGCCCTAACCTACCTATGGGAGTAATACGCGCCGATGTAGCATTTGCGATCAAGTCCATTACCGTTTGACCTTTACTATCACTAGTAGTAGTAGCAAAGCCTTTCGGTTTATTAAGCAGCACATATGTATTTGGTTCGGGGCTGATTCTGCGGCCGTCAAATCGTACATCATCCTCCAATTTTACCTTATAGCCCATTTCGTTTATAACCTTCCCATTTACGGTAACTAATCCGGTAGCTATATAAGTATCTGCTTCTCTTCTGGAACAAATACCACTATTTGAAATATATTTATTAAGGCGAATTCCGTCTGTATTCTTCTTTCCGGATTGTTTGTGAGATGTTTTTTCTTTTTTGAAAGTAGCATTTCCTCTTGTATTGCTTCTCTTTCGGGTATTATCACCTCCTCTGCCTGAAGCCTTTCCTTTTCCTCTACTATCTTGTCTGCCCATTGTTTAAAATTTTTGCAAAGATACATGAAGAAGTTGAAAGCAGTAGGCTGAAACTTAAAAGTTTATTTTTAGTTGTTATTCTTCAAATCCAATTGTAGATTGCCGTTCTCTATTAACGATCAATTTGGTTACATCGGGTCTTGAATAATGGCCCACCGGGTCAAAATTTTGGCGCTCTTCGAGTACTCGATTGAAATCTAAGGTATAATAGATGTTCCCTTCTTTATTCTGTACCGGTTTTACAAGCCATTCTCCATCTGGCCCAGCTATACAGCTTCCGCCGTTTGCCAGTATCTTTGGCGATTTTTCAAAGATCTTTTCCAGGTGGGGGGTATCCTGCGGAAAATCTTCAATTTTCATTAAAGATGAAACCGAAATAACAAAACTCCTGGATTCACGGGCTATAAAACGTGTAATGTCCTTAGTGTTATTCTTGCTGCCGGGCCATACGGCCACGTGCAGGTCTTCACCCTGCGCGTAGAGCGAAGCTCTTGGCAGCGGCATCCAGTTCTCCCAGCAATTTAATCCTCCTGCAGTAAATTGTTTTATTGAATGCGTTTTAAGTCCGTTTCCATCTCCCGGTGACCAGGTCAATCGTTCGTCATATGTAGGTTGTAATTTTCGATGTACAGACCCAATTTTTCCTTTAGGGTCAATATAAACCAACGAAGCATAAATACTATGTCCTCCCCGGTCCAAGGGGCGTTCAATGATCCCTAAATAAATTGCTATTTTATGCTTTTCTGCCAATGCACAAACGGAATCCAAATCGCCATTTTCTATAGTAACCGCGTTTCTAACATAATGTGCATGTAATTCTTTATTAACTTTAGTATTCCATTCGGCTCCATCTGTTAATGCCAGCCAAAACGGATAGCCGGGTAGTAGCCCTTCTCCAAATATGATAAGCTCTGCTTCCTTTTTTGCTGCTTTGCCAATTTGCTTCTCTATTTTCCGGAGGGTTTTGTTTTTATTAAGCCATACCGGAGCTATTTGAGCTAATGCTACCTTAAGAAGATGATTGTCTTTCATAGTTTATTTATAAAATACGGTTCAGTAATACATCCACATCGATCAATACAATGCTAAAAACACCTATAACAATAATGAATTTAAGAATATTGTGTAGTACAATGTAGTGCATCTTCTTAACAGACAACCAAAGGACGATCAAAAAGACGCCCAATGCCAGTACACTACCATAGAAAAAAATGTACATATACCCTATCTCAAATTTAGTAATCAGTAAGACAATGGGAATTAGCGTTAAAAAACTTAAAATGGTAAGCATTCGCTTAGAAACTTTTTCTCCATACAATACCGGAATGGTACGATAGTTTTGTGCCAAATCTCCTTTGATATTTTCCAGGTCTTTTACCAGTTCCCGCATAGATATAACAAGAAAGAGGAAAGTGGCATGCACAAAAATGACAAGGTCAAAATTTCCGTAGTAAATAAATACGGCAAAAAATGGGACGACTGCTAAAATTGCTGCCGTAATATTTCCAATAAAAGGATATTTTTTTAGCTTATGTGAATAGAACCAAATTCCAAAAATATAAATGGAAAAGAATACAACCGCCTTGAATGAAACATAGCTGGCAAATACCACGGACAAGAAATTGAATATGAAATAGGAAGAGAGCTTAGTGCGCTGGCTCACCAGTTTGTCTAACATTGTTTTCCGCGGACGGTTAATAAGGTCTTTTTCACTGTCATAAAAACTATTGATAATATACCCTGCCGCTATGGCAGAGGCCGATGCGAGTACCAACATCAATAAATTAAGGTCAAAAAGTACTTTTTTTAAGGGAAGTTCCGGAGCTAAGATATAGATAGAGGTAAGATATTGAGCAATTACTATTATTAGAATATTGTACCCGCGAATAATAGAAAACAAACTGAAAAACTTTAGTAAAAAGTGTTTTTGTCTTCTGGTTAACATCCCTTAAAGAAATTTAGAATGGGAGATCTTTCAACATTTAGAAGTTATAAACCACCTCTAGTTTGTAATCTTTTAAAGCTATGCGAGCCTTATCAATATCTTCGGTAAATCCTAGCATATAGCCGCCTCCGCCAGAGCCACATAATTTTAAATAATAAGCATTGGTTTCGATTCCTTTCTTCCAAAGGGTATGAAATTCCTTTGGGATCATGGGTTTAAAATTATCCAGTACTACTTTTGAAAGCTGCTTGATATTACCAAAAAGTGATTTCACATCGCCCTGTAAAAAATCTTCCACACATGCATCCGTGTGTTTTACAAATTGGTCTTTTAGCATATTTCTAAACCCTTCCTGCTTCATGTTTTCCATAAAAATATGGACCATAGGAGCAGTTTCACCGGTTGTACCACTATCCAATAAGAAAACGGCTCCCTTACTGTTCTCTGTTTGTGAAGGTATTCCGGCAGGTTCAATATTATCTTGAGAATTGATTAAAATAGGCAAACTTAAATAGCTGTTCAATGGATCTAATCCTGAAGATTTTCCGTGGAAAAAAGACTCCATTTCAGCAAAAATACCTTTTAATTGAAGTAGCTTATCGCGAGTTAAATTTTCAAGTACCGTAATCTTATCTGAAGCATATTTATCATAAATAGCAGCTACCAAAGCACCACTACTACCTACTCCATAGCCTTGAGGTATACTGGAATCAAAATATAATCCTTTTTCAATATCGGCTCTTAAAGCTTCATTATCAAAAGAGACCAACTCAGGTTGTTCTTTTTGTAACGTAGATAAATATTCTGAAAAGCGTTTTAAACACTCATTGGATTTATGAGTACCTACTGTTCTATGCGTATCGATCTTCAAGGCTCCTTTATAGAAATTATAAGGGATGGATAAACCCTTGGAATCCTTAATAATACCGTACTCGCCAAACAATAAGATCTTTGAATAAAATAGGGGTCCGCGCATAAGTTTATTAGCTATGGTTTGTTAAAAATACTCTTTTTAGACATTAAAACGAAATTCAGCACAAATATATATCTTCCAAAGTTGATTTTTAAGAAAAGTGTGAAAAAACTTAACAAACAGATAATTAGCTCATTAGAGTCCTTCCACTAGACCAAAAATAATAATCCATTACAATTATAGCTCGATAGACCCCAACCCGGTATGATCTTCTATAAATTCCCCGTTTTTACAGAAGTGTACCAACTCTTTTTTAATAAAATCAAGAATGGCTTCTTTTTCTATTTCTGGATACAAGACATGTACATTGGCTCCCGCATCCAAAGTGAAACAAACCTTACTTGTTTTTTCTTTTCGGTAGTTCCAGATACGGTTAATGATCTCCAGGGTATTAGGCTTCATCAAAATAAAGTAAGGAGTTGATGTTAACATCATCGCATGTAACGATAATGCTTCACTTTCCACAATTTCAATAAATATTGAAAGGTCTCCATCCTTTAAGACAGGAAGCAGTCTGGAAAGATTGTCCTTAGCTTGCTCAAAACGTTGTTTTGCGAAAGGGTGATCGTGCATTAAATCATGTCCCAGAGTACTACTCACTTGTTTTTCTCCTTTATCAACCAGCAAAATAGTGTCTTGATAGTTTCTAAAATTTTCGTGTACAGCATACGGGAATTTAATTCCAAAAAGATTAGAACTTCCCTCAATTTCGGGGTGCTCTCCCCAAACTACCAGTGGCCCTTCTATACTTCTGCAAGCACTCCCCGACCCCAAACGTGCTAAAAAGGAGGCCTTTTCATTAAAATATTCCTCAGTCATCCCCGGTTGCATTTCTCTTTCCATTTTTAAAAGGCACAATGCTATAGCACTCATTCCACTAGCAGAAGAGGCAATTCCACTACTATGGGGAAAACTGTTTGATGTCTTGATCCTAAATCTGTAATCATGTAAAAAAGGAAGGTACCTTTTTATTCTCTCAAAGAATTTGAGAATTTTTGGTTCAAAGCTTTCTTCCCTTTTACCATCCAGATAGAGTTCAATTTCATATTCTGAAACTTCTGTAGTCCTCTTCTCAAACCATAAAGTAGTTTTTGTATAACAGTTACTTAACGTAAAACTTATAGATGCGTTTTTAGGTAATTGTTCGCCGTATTTTCCCCAGTATTTTACCAAAGCAATATTACTGGGAGACCGCCAGGCGACACTTCCTTTATCAAGTTTTTTTAAATAGGGCTCCGGAATAAAACTGAGTTCCGTCATAGATGATTTTTCAAAACAAAGATAATGAAATCAAATAACGCGTTATTCATATTTTTCGGCTAATAATAAAAAAGCGCCAAAGTACTTTGGCGCTTTTTAGGTTAGTTAGTCTATAAAATCATTTTTTTATAAACCTGCTAATGTTTTTGCTTTCACCATGCTTTGTAAGTAACAGATACATTCCGGAAGATAATGCGCTAACATCTATTTTATTATTCTCATTTCCAAACACACCTTCCCGAAGTACTCTACCTTGCAGGTCGTACATGTAAAATGTTGCGCCCTTTAGATGATTCGCAACCTCAACATTCAAAATTTCAGAAGCAATGGTAGGGTATACCTTAATAGGCCTCAATTTTTCATTGTCTTCTATTCCCAGAGAGACTTGACTTTCGGCAGCTCCTCCCAAAAGATATAAAGAATTATTACCATTATTTAAGTTATTTGTGTATTCATACACCCTAACTGCATAATGCTTGTTGATATCAAGATTGGTTACTATCACATTACTTCCTGTTCCATTGTATACAACATAAGTGCCATCTCCCAGATCATCTCCTGCCCCAAATTGACTGTTTGCAGTATAATGTGTTCCGTCCAAAGGATAGGCAGAGAAATTGTAATTCCCGCTAACACCGGTAAGATCTTTCATGACAACAATCCTGGAGGCGCCATTTCCGTTAGCCCATGAAATATCTAAGAAGGTAGCTCCATCTCCGGAAGTTGAAATGCTACTTGCATTCACCGTTGGAGAATCCATTAGGTCATGTGCCGGAAATGTAGAAGTTCCACTTATACAGTTCCACCCCATTCCATCCAAAGCTGCCCAAAAGGCATTGGCATTAGCATCAACAATTCTCTTGTTCAATATTATTGCCCAGGTATATCCGCTGTTGGAGCGTACAAATAAACTGGCTGTTCCATCTACTGCTCCACTATGCCACCAATTGTTGGAGGCATTTACCTGCCAGCCTTTAGCATAACCTGCATTATTCGCAGAAGGTGCTACCATTGTACTAATGGTTCCCGGAAGCAGTATATCCGGTTTGGTTGCAAATCCGTCTACAGCAACTAATAATCGTACGAGGTCTCTCGAAGTTGCCATCCATCCTCCATGTCCATCCATTGCATCAAGCGCAAACCCACCATACTCCCAGGGCACCAAATTTCCGCTTCCGTAAAGGTCTAGAGTTGTAAATCCGTTTCCTACATATTCTGCTTCCCGTTCCTTTTTATTGTCGATCAGGTTTTCGCCAATATGCATATCGTAAATTCCTATTGGATTAAAGATTTCCTGTTGCATGTAACTTTCATAGGACAAGCCGGAAACTTCTTCTATGATCTCACTAAGTACCAGGAAACCCATATTCGAATAACTATAAGATGTCCCCGGTGTAAAGTTGAGGGTCTTTTCCAGTAAATAGTTTATTAAAAACTCTTCTTTTACAGGATTGGATTCTCCTTGTGATTGAGTAACATGCAAAGGGGCCACAATCGGGTCACAGCCTCCAAAAAACCAAGGATATGGTGATGTTGGGTTTGGAAAACAGTCCGTATTCCTGTCCCATCCTGCCGCATGCTCTAATAAATGCTGTACCGTAATATCATAAACTCTGGTATCGGTAATAGCACTGCTAGAGAAATACCAATGGTTTTCCAATATCCCTCCTGTTCCAAACACCTTATCATTCAAACCTATGAGTCCATCCTCTACCATCTTCATAATACCAATAGAAGTGATAGGTTTCGAAACACTCGCAATTCGGAACAAATGGTAAGGCTGCGTGGTTTCGCTTCCGGCAATATTTGCATTCCCAAAAGCACGCATATATTTTAACTTTCCGTCTTTTGCCAAAGCATAGGTCATTCCCGGAATATTATAAGTGCTCATAAAATTTTGCGCCTGAGTATCACAATGGGTCATTTCCGGAACAGGGATCCCAGTCTGGGCGTATATTAATGACATAACAAATAAAGTGGCAACTATAGTGAATTGTATTCTTTTCATGACGTATAGTATTATGAGGTTATCAGTTATATAAAAATACTATCTCCAAAATGTCATGTGTATCAATTATTGATATATATCAATAATTCGCACTTTTTTACGCCTAAAGAATATTCAAATTAGTCCTGATTATTGATATATGTCAATATCTGGTACGTCTTAACTATACATAGTATTTACATTTAGGTACCAAATCTTCATTGCACCTCGACATATCTGCTTTGCTGTTAATTTAAACAGTTATGAAAAAATTAGTACTACCTCTCTCACTAATCTTCGTGGGTATTGTATTATTTGGGTTAAGTTTTTTTAATTCAAAAAAAGTCTCCGGAGATCTTGACATCTCCATAATTAAGGCAAGTTCTATTATGCCGGCTGCTCATAATGTATACGCCAATGAAGAAGTATTGGACGGGAAATATTATCTCTTTAAAGCCAAAATAACAAACGAAACGGACCAAACTCTTGAAGATGTTACTGTCCGGTATCAAATACCAGGCTATGTAGATTGGACCGAACTGGATGTAATTGGAGAAATGTTCCAGGGGCAAACCGCTTCTGTTCGTTGTTATCCTAAATTTAAAGATGACATTTCTGAAAAGATGACAGAATCTACCGAAAAGGTCGAGATAGAAATTTCATGGGATGGAGCCAGTGAAGATGATATCATCGAAGAAGAATTTAGTTTTAGGATCTCAGACAGAAATGAATATTTATTTACAAATATCCCTGCCGAAGAAATCGTTGGATGGGGAGATGTGTATAACAATGATGCCTTACTTGCCTGTTTTGTTACTCCAAATGACCCTATTGTAAAATATTACACTCAAAATATTCAGGAAAAAATTTTGATGGGAGAAGCAGCTTCCGTTACTAAGGACCCTAACGAAGCAATCCGATTCTTGGGAGGAATTTACAACGCTACTTTATTATCACATATGGTGTATAGCGGAACTAAAGGAATTCCGGAATCGCTTCAGGATGTTTCTAAATTCTCACAGCACAACAGACTTCCACGAGAAGTAATAACAGGAAATACCGGCTTGTGCCTGGAGCTAAGTATTCTATACGCCAGTGTACTGTCCAATGCAGGATTGGATCCTATTATCTTTTTGGTCCCCGGGCATGCTTATCCGGGATTTAAATTGAACAATCAATATTTCGCCATAGAGGCTACCGGAATTGGAGGAGAAGGTCTGGGAAGCATCATGAGTGCCGAACAAGCATTTAAAAAAGGAACAGAACAGCTTAATGAGTTCATTCAAAAAGCACAAACCGGAGACCCAAGGTATACACTTGTGGACATTCACGCAGTAAACCAGGAAGGCGTAACTCCCATGGTCCTAAAGGATGATGATTTTTTGCGTAAAAAAGTTGATGATATTGTGGCGTCCTGGGGTAGCACAAAAACCATTAATAAAGCAACCAATAATTCTCGTGTTGCCAGTAACACTAGTTCCACAAACAACAATTCAGGTAGTAGTGGAGCTAGTGGCAATGCATTATCTTTTTCTATTCCCGGAGGTTGGCAAACATATATGCGGCCTGTCCCCGAAATACCCATTATTACTGCTCAGGTACTTGCTCCCGACCAAGAAACTACTGTAACTGTATTTGATGTTCCCGCATCAAGTGGCCAGGAAGCCTTAGGAGTGATAAATCAATATTTCCAAAGTTTTGGAATGTCCATACAATACCAGCTCAATGGAAATCAAGTGGTGGGTCAAACATTTTCAGAGATGGGAATATTTAACTGGGTAGGTAAAACCCTGAGAAGGAATGGTGGTATTCGCTTGGTTGCCGTTGGAGCACCGGACTACCTCTATAATCAAAGTTCGGGGTACATAAACCAGGTATTTAATAGCATTCGTTAAATTAAAAAATCAAGAAGATGAAAAATATAAAAAGATTTCTATTACTGTTATTTCTAGTTATAACAGCTATAGTTTATAGCCAGACACAACAAAAGATCGACATGAAGATCGACGCTATTGGCAATGCGCAAATTAGCTTATCTATGACCATGAACGCCCAGGAGTGGCAAAACTGGTTAGCAACTTTGGGAAATAATCCTGCTGCTTTAAAACGTGAGATTGAACGTAGTATGCCCTCCTATTTCCTAGACGATTTTAAATTGGAAAAAGATGAAATGAATCGTTCTTTTAATTTGAGCTTGAATGCTTATGGGGTTTGTGAGATCAATAAAAGAGGAGTCTGGACCATAGATACCGATCAAAAGAATGCCAATTTAACCGAATTGACAGAACATAAATATATGCTTGTAAGTAGTCCACCGGAATTAGGAGGTACCGTTCAGCAAACCTTTACCATTGAATTCCCGGAAGAGGCGCAAAACATTAAAGTAGATAAAGATGCTTTTGGCAATTCCATCTTCAAGTTTGACATGGAAAATTCTACTTCAAATTTTAATATTATGAGATGGGCAGGGTTATTTTTAATTGTTATTGGAGGAGGATGGTCCGGTGCAAAATTATTTTCAAAATCAAGTTAAAAAATACTCTAATCGATAAGGCCAGAACTTAAATTATGAAAAAGATAATCACAATTTTCGCATTAATAACAGGCTTTTTTACTGCTAGCGCCCAGGCTCCGTCTATTGCATGGCAAAATACAATTGGGGGTGCAGATTTTGATCGCCCGGACTCTATAATTCAAACTTCGGATGGAGGTTATTTAGTAGCCGGAACGTCGGAGTCTGATATTTCCGGTGATAAGACCGAAAATTCCAACGGTGAAGAAGATTATTGGGTCATAAAACTCAATAATTCAGGCACCATAGTTTGGCAAAACACCATTGGGGGCAGCCTTGATGACACTGTTACTTCAGTAGAAGAAACCACAGATGGCGGCTTTATTGTTGGCGGGAGGTCCAATTCAGATATTTCAGGTGATAAAACCGAAAACTCTAATGGCAATTATGACTATTGGGTGTTAAAACTCAATGCTTCAGGAAGTATAGAATGGCAAAATACCATTGGAGGCAGTAATTTTGAAAATTTGACCACTATTTCTCAAACTACGGACGGAGGGTATATTATAGGAGGGTATTCAAACTCCGACATTTCGGGTGATAAAACCGAAAATTCTATCGGCGGTTATGATTATTGGGTTGTAAAACTAGATGCTTCCGGGACTATCCTTTGGCAAAATACAATTGGCGGAAGTAATGATGATTTTGCAAGTTCTATATCTCAAACAACAGATGGAGGGTATATTTTTAGCGGTAAATCAAACTCTGATATTTCAGGTGATAAAACTGAAAATTCTAATGGTGAAGATAACTATTGGGTTGTAAAACTTGATGCTACCGGGACTATCCTTTGGCAAAACACAATTGGAGGGAATGATTATGATTTTGTAGGATATACCCGTCAAACAACAGATGGAGAATATATCCTTGGAGGCTGGTCCTACTCGAATATATCGGGTGATAAAACTGAAAACTCTATTGGCGGGGCCGATTATTGGGTTTTAAAACTCAATGATTCCGGAATAATCCAGTGGCAAAATACCATTGGAGGAACTGATGATGATTATTTAGATATCCTGTCGCAAACTACTGACGGGGGGTATATTTTAGGCGGAACCTCTTATTCTGATATTTCAGGTGATAAGACGGAGAACGGACGAGGGTTTGGTGACATTTGGGCTGTAAAACTAAATTCCGGTGGTACAATAGAATGGGATAAGACCATTGGTGCAGACAGTGACGAAGATGAACCTTCATTAGTAATTCCAACTGCAGACGGTGGTTATTTATGTAGTGTAAAATCTGAATCGGATATTAGTGGGGATAAAACTGAAAACTCTCAGGGGTTTTTTGATTATTGGATCATAAAACTTGATGGGTCTTTAGGAGTTGAAGACAATGTACTTGCAAACACTCTAGTATATCCAAATCCTTTTAATGACAGGCTTCATATAAAATCTGAAAGTACTATTGTAAAACTTTCATGTAAGGATATACTTGGCAGAAGCATCTTTGAAATCAATACTGCTTCAAAAGAAATTGATAAAATAGATGTAACATCCCTTTCCAAAGGAATTTATTTTATAACGCTAATTTCTGATGATAACGAAACAATGACCACGAAATTGATCAAGAAATAGCTATTTCTAAAAGTTTTGCCATCGTTCGGTAGTTTCGTGTGGTGGCAGTAACTTTTAATTTCTTTTCAAAAAAATTGTTACTCATTTTAGCTTTGTGGTAGCTTATTGAACAATACAAATAAACGCAGTTTCTTGTGATATGAAACTCTTCACCTGTATACGATATAGCCGCTGTAATTTCTATATTTTCTTCGGAAGGGCTTTCCCCCAATAAAACGAAGAAGCTTTTTTCTCGTTTTTCTTCAGAAAATGGACATTTTGATACAATTTTGGCTATTTCTGAAGCTTTTTTTACCAAAACGAGTACTTTAAAGCCATATTTTAATTCGATAGCTTCGGTGATTTTTCCTTCCAAACCTCGCTCTTTTTCCGAAGTACGAAACACAATATTTCCACTTTGTATATAAGTACGCACCTCTGTAAATCCTAAGGATACGAAAAGAGACCTTAAGTCGGCCATAAGAATCTTTTTATGTCCTCCAACATTAATACCTCGTAATAATGCTATATACGTTTTCATAATAAATTTCACTTCTATTCGGTAACGGCATTTGCTACCATATACCCCCCGGTCCAGGCATTCTGAAAATTAAACCCGCCCGTAATTGCATCAATATTTAATACTTCCCCGGCAAAATACATGTTTTTATGAAGTTTGCTTTCAAAGGTCTTAAAATTCACTTCGTTTAAAGCAATACCTCCCGCAGTGACAAATTCTTCTTTAAAAGTACTTTTTCCTTCTACTTGAAAAACAGCTTCTGTAAGTTGAATTGACAATTGCTGAAGTTGCATTTTAGTTAGCTCTGCCCATGTGCAGTTGTCGGGAATATGGGAAGCTTTAGCCAAGCTTTGCCACAGCCGTTTTGGGAGGTCGAATTGCGCGTATTTGGCAACAGATTTTTTATTCAATTTAGCTTTTAAAGTTTTTAAATCACCTGTCACTTCTTCAAAAGCAGTATCTACCAACCAATTTATTTTGATTTTAAAATGATATCCCATAGGGTGCAGTAACCTTGCTCCCCAGGCGGAAAGCTTCAGAATTGCCGGCCCACTCATTCCCCAATGGGTAATTAATAGAGGCCCTTCACTTTCTAATATGGTTTTTCCGTCTATATCTAAAACCGCAACTGAAGCCTGAGTTGCAACTCCGGGAAGATCCTTAGTACGTTCGTCATTAATATTAAAGGTGAATAGTGAAGGTACGGGAGGTATAATGGAATGACCCAAATTTTGCAGTAATTTCCACATTTTGGGATTACTTCCGGTAGTAATTATTACTTTTTCAGAAATAAAATCTCCTTTATTGGTTCTTACGCTCCAGTCATTTTCAATTTTTTTGATGCTCTTGACCGAATGATTTTTTAATACTTCAATACCCCATTTTTCCACTTCAGAAAGAAAACAATCTATAATAGTTTGCGAAGAATCACTCACCGGGAACATCCTTCCATCTTCTTCGGTCTTTAATTCAATTCCTCTTTGCGAAAACCATTCAATGGTATCTCCCGTCATAAAATTATGGAAGGGACCCAACAATTCTTTTTCACCTCTCGGGTAGTTTTGTGAGAGTTCTTTGGGTAAGAATTCGGCATGAGTAACATTGCATCTCCCACCTCCGGAAACCTTTACTTTGGTGAGTACTTCTTTTCCTCTTTCAAGGATTGTGATATGTGAATCTGGGTCTTTTTCGGCAGCATTTATTGCTGTAAAGAAACCTGCTGCCCCTCCTCCAACTATTAGTATGTCTTTCCTTTCACTCAAAATGGTTTTTTGGCTTCTGCAAATTCTTCGCAAAGTGAAAGTGTCTCTTTTACATCATCCAGTGTGGTTCTGGGGTTAATTAAACACATACGCAATACAATTTGTTTATTTAGTACGGTCGTTACCAGCAATGCTTTTTGTGAAGCAACTACCTTTTTGGAAATATATTGGTTAAGTGCGTCCAGTTTCTTTTCGGTCAATTGATTGCCAATAGGGTTATATCTAAAATTAATAACCGCCAGGGTTGCAGGTGAAATAACTTCCCAACTACTGCTTTTTCGTAAAAAGGATTCGGTCTCTTCTGCTAATTTTATATTATATGTAATTGCTTTTCTGAAGGCTTTTAGACCAAATGTTTTAATGGACATATAAAATTTTAAGGCCCTGAACCTTCTTGTAAGTTCTATCCCATGGTCGTAAAAATTAATTTCGGAAGTATTGCCTTCAATATCTCTTAAGTATTCGGGTTTTTCAGTAAAGGTACCTTTCAGCCATTTATGATTTCGCACCAAGAGGCAGCCTATTTCGTAAGGCTGAAAAAACCATTTGTGAGGGTCTACTGTTATAGAATCTGCTTTTTCAATTCCTTTTAACAATTGCTTTCCATTCTTAGCCAGGATAGCCGCCCCGCCATAAGCACCGTCTATATGAAACCAAACGTTCTCTTTTTTACAAATAGCTGCAATTTCAGATAATTGATCTACTGTCCCGGTATTGGTAGTTCCTGCAGTAGCTATCAAACATAAGGGTTGTAATCCTTCCAAAGTATCTTTGGCAATAGCATTCTTTAATTTATTA